>JAHFJR010000036.1 GCA_023245775.1 Candidatus Peribacteria bacterium
TTTACGCAGGGCAACTGCGTGTTTGTAGATCGTTACACTTTTCATGTGATGGTTGGGAATGTGGCTACAGAGAGCCAGAATTCCTACCTTTTGTCACATCTTATGTGAGAATTTTGCGGGGGCAGAACGGTGGCAGGGAAACGATGGCAGACCTACTCTCGCTCCACGAGATCCCAGAACCACCGTGGAAATGACCACCAATTCTTTCCTTCGATGAACTGTCGTTTCGTTGTCACATACCACTCGTTGGCTGCAGAGAATCGATCAGCGTGGAGAGCGTATTTTCCTAGCGTGATGCCATGAGCTCCTTCATCATGCGCGTAGATGGAGAGTGGTGAGTAGAGGACGATGGCAGGAATGTCTTTCTTCAGCTGTTCATGGAGTTCTGCTAGGGCATTCGCTCGAGACTTTGCATCCGACGTTTCACGGATACGGACGAGCTGTGCATCGGTTGCGAACGAGGCATACTGAGAGAGGTTGAAGGCATCGAGCTTCCTCTTCTTCTTGTCCTCCGTTCGTTCCTGGATCTGGCTGCTGTGCCAGTAGGGGTAGCTGTCGAGATTATCGAAGAGTGCCTCTCCGAAGAGGAGAACATCGTAGTTGCGTGCAAGGAGTTTCTCCTCGAACTCTTTTTTGGATGTAGGGATGTCCAGTGTCACATCTACACCAACGCTCTGCCACTGCCTGCGGACCATGTCGGCAATCATGGGGTACTGCTTTGGAGTTGGACTTGTCAGGAGAGTCAATGAGAGTGTCCTTCCTGCGGCATTGATGCGCGTATGGGGGGAGTCATTCGATGTCTTCCGTCGGAGGTAGTTCCGATCGAGCGTGAGATCCGCAACAGTGATCGACGTAGGATCATGCTCTTCGCGCTTCTTGGAGAGAACAAATTCCTCGACGAGTTTCTGCTGCTCTGACGCTGCTACGAATTCCCGTGAGTCCGTGAGTCGTTCGAGGAAGGCAGAATCGATCACATTCTGTTTGTGATCAGCGAGCTGAAGAACATTCAGGCCGATGCGGAGTGAGCCACTGAAGCCATTGCCGGCAGGTAGTCGTACCGTCCAGCTTCCTGAGAGGGTGCGCATGCTCCCATCTGCCATCGTTGTCCCCGTTTGTACGCGTATGCCGTTCACGTAGATCGGCATCTTCAGGTCCTTGGTCGAGCCGGTGATCGTGAGCATTGCACCGCTTCCGAGGAGTGCTACGGGCGGAACAGAAGACAGTGGTCCGATGCTGTTCGCTTCGCGCTGTTCGAGGAGACGTTGCAGACGTACTTTTTCGGGCATATTCCAGTCTGATTCGAAGAACGCTCCCTGCGCAGCGGCTGCATCGAATTGGTAGTGCCAATCTCCTGTACTCACTTCTAGGAGGGGAGTATCGATGATGTGGGGTTCGTGGATCGCATCGGCAATCTCCTGCTTATTCGTGGCAAGTTCGAGTCCCAGACGAACACCGTGGTCTGCAGGGATCCCACGATCGAGATTGAAGAAGAGACCGACGTACTGCGGGAGTGCGTAGGGCATCGGGCGAAAGTGTCGTGGTAGGATCGGTTGGCCTTTCTCGTTTCTTGGCACCAGTCGCACGCCATTCAAATTTGTGATGTCCGTGAGCAGCGCCGCGTACTCGGGGAAAACGCGCATCACCATGCGATCGATCTTGTACTCGGGCAGATGCGGTCGATCGAAACGCTTGATCGTGACCTCGGTCGACAGATCTGTCTGGAGCAGGCTCACGAAGCTGTACGGACCAGCTCCAATGGGTTTGAATCCAAAATCCAGCGTTTGGTCGAGCTTGCGGATCGGGATGCCTTCGAAGGCATTGGCGGGAACGAGGCCGAGTGTGAGGTTGCTCGTGAAGAACGTGTAGGGCTTACTGAGGCGAAATCGAACCGTGCGGTCATCAATTTTTTCGATCTCGATGCCGCGGAAATTCTGTTTGAGGATCGGGTTTGGGAACTCTGGATTCTGAATGGTTTTGAAGGTGAAGAGCACGTCGTCGGCTGTCACAGGGTGTGGATGCGTGGGGAGCGAGTCATGCCAGAGCAGACCTGGCTTCAGCGTTGTTGTGTAGATGCGACTGTCGCTGCTCATCTTCACCGTTGCGAGATCATCCTCGATCTTGCCTGTCGTTGCGTCATACTTCATGAGTCCAGAAAATATCAACGAGACGATGTCGCGACTCACGTCATTCCCTGTCACGAACCAAGGATTGAGGGGCTGGATCTCTCCGACCGATCCTTCGATGTACGTGCCGCCCCGTACAGCTGCAGCGATCGTGTTCTGTGTGTAGAAGAGTCGTAGCAGCAGCGCGAAACTGATCACAAGGAGGCCACCGAGGATCATCAGGACGATTCGCTCGACTCTGGTCATGGCCGAAAGCAGTCTCAGAAGAGAACGCACGTGTGCAGCAGTATAGGGCAGAAGCGATTCTTGGACTATTCGTGGGGAGTGGTGGTCAGCGGCACATGATCAGTAAAACAGGGCCGATCGAGAGGTCTGGTCACTGACCACTTGTTTCTAGCTACTTTTCTAGATGTACATCAGTGCTCCGGCAATTCCGAAGAATACGACAGCGATCCAGATGGTGAACGTGAAGAGCACTTTCTCAGCGCCTCTGCGTTGCACGTATGCCGTGCCGCTTCCTCCAAATGTAGCAGAGAGCCCCGAAGCTCGGTGCTGGAGCAGAATCAGGAGTGCGAGGAGGAAACCGGCGATGACTTCGATGAGGAGGAGGATGTGTTGCATGCGGCCATGATACATGGACAATGGACAATGGAAAATGGACAATGCATTTTGTTTGGGCGCCTAGCTCAGTGGGTCGAGTACCGCTCTGCGGTACGAGCAAATAAAAAAGAAGCTCGCTTTACTGAGTTCAGCTATGATTGCACTACTCAAGGGCGCCTAGCTCAGTGGTTAGAGCATCTCGTTTACACCGAGAGGGTCGGGGGTTCGAATCCCTTGGCGCCCACCACACTTTGAAAAAATCCGAGGTTGGTTGACGATGAGGACAGAGGTACACTCCTCTTCAATGTTTGGTCTCTTCTCTCGGCTCTTCGGGGAAAAACATGTTCCTTCTGTTCAGTTTGATCCTACGACACTTCCATGGATCGATCGCACGGATTGGCGGAAGAAACTTCTCACCAAGTCTGCCATGGGTGAGGTGACTCCAAGTGATGCCGTCATGCTCCAGTCATGGAATAAAGATGGATTTACCGTCTTGCGCGGTGCTGTTGAAGAGACACTCATCGATGCTCTCTGGCGTGATGAAGCTCGAGCGTGGAGAGAGCGTCCGGTGTGCAAGATTCTTTCCGAGGGAGTTGGTATTCGGATGCTTGCAGATTCTGCTCCGAAGGAGACGTTCGTGCATCATCATTACCGTATTATGGATTTTCACAATCTCTCTCAGGCGGGCGCACAGATTCTCATGCATCCGAAGATTCTCAGAATCTTGCAACTCATCTTCGGAGAATCGGTGATCGCGATGCAATCGCTCCTCTTCGAGTATGGAAGCGAACAGCATCTTCATCAGGATTTCCCATATGTTCATGCCGAAATCCCATCCCATCTCATCGGAGTGTGGGTTGCGTGTGAAGATGCCGATGCTGAAAACGGTTCGCTTCTCTACTATCCAAGTTCTCATCGTCTTCCGCTCTTCGACTTCGGTGACGGTAGTGTGCTCTACAAAAATGATGACCCGAAGAAGATCGATGCATTTGAAAAATATCTGACCGATACGTGTGCCACTCTTCCGAGAACACCTCAAATTCTCAATGCAAAAAAGGGCGATGTTCTGATGTGGCATGGTGCCCTCGTTCATGGAGGTTCGCCGACACACAATCATGTCCGTACGCGGAAGAGCCTTGTGTCTCACTACTCGACGAATCGAGCGTACACACAAGATAGGCGTTCACCGGACAGGTCTCCACTTCCCATTGTATTGCATGGCGGTAGCTATCATGCATGGCAATTTCCAGATCATAAGGAAGGCCGCTATAAACTCTAGAGAATCTTTCGAGCAAATCTGTGCTTTATCCAAAAAATTCCCTTGCGCACGCATATTCCTATGGCAATCACGCCTTCATAACATCTGAGCTCATGATAGTGATTCCTCCCCAGAAAATTCAACCTCATCCCAAACCCAAACAAAGAAGAATCTTGCTCTCGCCACGCACCATTCGGCCCTTCGGGCCTCATGGAAGCCATCTCTGTTCGAATTTGTCCTGAGATTTTTCGCACGATCCCTTGGCGTCCACTACCCCATTTCATTGACATTGAGAAGGGAGTCAATCAACATTCCTTCCTTTTTCGGCACGAGAAAAACTTTTGGCAATTTCTGGCCTTTCAGAGAGAGACACCGCTACGTTCCAGGCGATGCTCACTGCAATAGAGAATGCGTATCGTAACGAGGACAACTTACACATTCTTCATTGGAATGCGTAGTGTGATCTTCTCGTCCTCCGTGCTACAGTCCGCTTCCTATGGTTGAATCTCAGGCGACTCCACCGGACCGTGCAGAATACCAGTGTGAGCCTTTTGCTAGCGCCAGAGTGGCGTTTCCTGAGGAGAGGATAGCTGCCGACATGGGCCCACTGCGCAGCCTGATGAGAAGACAGCTGAGCAAGCAGCAGCCGAATCTGCAAAGGGGTAGGGATGCTCAAGGAGGAGGTTTTCGAGCAGCACAGAAATCATCCCGAGAACAGGCTTGGGATCGGAGAATGGATCGTTCGATGGATCTGCAGACACGATATCAGTTTCTGGTTGGAAGGGTTGCAAACGCACTGAGTTATTCTCTCCAGTGCAGAGCGGAAGATCTGGAGAATGTGACAGATGCTGCACTCGGTTACGCAGCCAAGGAATATTCTGGGAGGAAATCTCCAGATGGGACAGATTTTGAGATGTTTGCCTATCCGATCATGGCACACTGCGTGCTCTCTGCAGCACACGCACCGGGTATTACGGAGAAACCGTCCTCTCTCCATCAACTTGTGATCGATACCTGCAGCATGCATCGCACGAATAGGAATAATGAGCAAGGTCCATGGCATGCACGCAGTACCGAATCACAGAAGACTCATTTTGCTGCGTGGTCAGAGAAACATCTGGGGGTCACTGGTACGGGACACCCCGAGAAGGTGCTGGCAGCGACCCTCTACTTTTCTCCATGGATCCTTAAGAATATGGATGCTCTTGATCCTCCGATCGATTCTAGCGAGAAGAAAATATTCATGATGCGAGGTCTGCTCACCGTCTTGAACAAAGCATTGTGGCAGTTTGATCCTGCCTCAGAGAGCGAAGATTTTCTTGTGCTGGCTTGTCCCCTCATCCTTGCGTATATCGCTAGTAGAAAAGATCTCCTCTCGCATGATCAGACGGTGACAGAACTCGCTCCATTTGATTCATCCGCTCCTCGAATGGAGAAGATTCCTTCGAAGCAACGGTCTACTGATTCCAGAAGAAAGAAAAAGAAGAGAATGCGCGAAGAGACTGATGTTGCCCCTTCGAAAGGGGACATTCCTTTGCCGCAGCCGGAGATCAGAGAAATTGACACAGCAAGGAGTCATCGCGTTGTTGCGTACGTCTCAGCACAAGTGCAGGGGAGAAGTGGCACCAAGTTCATCGAAGATGCAGAGTCTGCTCTCTCTGATTTGAGCGGCAATACAGCGAAGACTCTCCTCATCAAACATTTGAGAACCGCTCATGGAATCGCAAAAGCGAGGAATGGTGATATCCAGTTGGCAGCACCCACACTTCTGCAGATCGCCATTTCTACCTTCGATCCGCCTGATTCCACGAGGGATCATTTCCGCGGGCATCTCCAACATGTCATCAATGTTCATGGGCTTGCTCGTTATCAGGGATCAGCATCCTGATTGAAGTCCCTTCACCAGTTCTCCGGTTCCGGATGAAGCGGGAGCGTGCTCTGCCACTTGTCATAAGCTTGCTGGTTGTCTTCGATGAGATGTGTGATGATGCGTTTTGCGGCTGGCGTCAGATCATCCTGTATCTCCTCTGCAAGTACGGCCATACGTCTTCGGATCTTCGGTGTGAAGAGATGACCACGGTAGCTGGGGTTTGATTGTCCCCAGCGGTCCAACACACCTGCAGGGAGAGTGTTCCGTGACTCTGCAAAGAGCGACTGAATCTGATCTCTCGTTTTGCTGGGTGCATCCTTGGATTCTTTCGCTTCGCTGATCAGAGTATCCACCATCCAGATGTCACTCTGAGAGATTTCCAAACTCGAATCACCGAGAGCACTGAGCAGATGCATCCTAATTGCATCCACATCGTCTTGGATTGTTTCAGGAATTTTTGAAGCGTTAGGATCTGGTAGTGTCTTTTGCTTCATGGCCTCGTTCTCCTCAGAAACGCGCGCGAGATGTTCGAGATTCGCCGCATCCAGACCAGCGATCCCCCCGCTGGTCGCTTCTACAGGCTTGAAGAAGAGTGTTCCCTTCGCATCGAGAAACGGAACGCTCACCCAAGCGTGTGCGTCATTCGTCGTGATCTTCGTTCCCGAAGGACAGAATCCTGTCGTGAAGTATGCAGGGATTCCGATGGAACGAAGAGCATGCTCGAGTACGGTTGTGAGTTGTCCGCAGATGCCGCGTCCGAGGAAGCGCTCCTGTTCCATCCGCAGAGAATGGATGAACGCGAGGTACTCATTCTGATCCGTACGGTAGGGCATTCCTTCAAGAAGGGCTCGGTATCGCTCCTTGTAGACCGGATCTTGGAGCAGGAAGCAGTACTCATAGTGTTCGTGCACGAACGCCGTGACCTGCTCCACGACATCAGAAATAGGCAACATTTTGACATTGATCGTACGAAGGAATTCCTGAAATTTCGGAGGCAGATCGGACGGGTTGCTGAGGCTCTTCATATTCGTTCGCAGAGACGGCGGCATGTGCTGCAGCATCTCTTCGAGTGTCTTGGTGCTTGGTTTGCGGTCTTCTGCGATGGAATAGTGAATGGTGGTGTTCGTCGGAGTATCGGCATCGATCCGTTTGGACCAGTGTCCGGCCCATCGTGCCCTGCCTGCATCGGGGCTGACCGACTGCAACACTCCTCCCATGGATACCGGCACCACGGCGCCGTCGCCCATGCGCATATGAAGTTGAACGTCGTGGCCATTTTCCACGGACTGATGGAAGATGGGCCGAAGATCCATTTTCTGAATTTTCTGCAGAGGAAGATGTGCGAGCCACTCCGTATCAAAGTCATCGCAGATTTTCGTTGCGAGATACCGCGCATCACCTTCCAGTGCTTCCGATAGTTCTCCCACCTGTTTTGGTTTCTCACTCAGATTCGAAACACTCGGTAGCTCCGGCTGATCTGCCTCACTCTGATCCGATTCGGGCTCTTCCTCTTCATCAAGGTTTCGGATCAGGGAATCCCTCAGATCTTCCATCGACTGAGTCCCCCTGCGGTTCTCGCCTCTCTCAGAGCCTTCGCCTGATCCCGGCTGAGCAGGCGGTGGGGGAGGGTAGTCACACGAACCGACGATATCGAACCAACGTTGCACGAAGGCATCATCTTGGAGTACGGGTACGGATCTCGGGAACCAATGCACTCCATCTTTTGACTCTCGGTCCAGTGCCCACGCCATGGCGGGCGAAAGGTCGATTTTCCCTGCTTCAGATGCCCCCGAATAGTCCGCTCGGAATGGTAATCTGGGATACGTCAGATCTGAGTAGCAGAGTCGTGCAAGCGGGGTGACAATTTCTTCGTGTTCGGACATTTGGAGAAGCGTACTACGGAGTAGGTCGCGAAATTCTTTCTCTTGGAGCAACTTCTGGAAGATCCCTTGTGCTTCAGCCGGATCGAACCGAGCCAGCATGTCCACAGTCTTCAGGAGTTGGCATTCGTTCTGAGATTCTTTCAATCCTTGTATGAGTGGAACGATGACATCATTCTCAATGCAAACACACGCTCTCCCAGGCTGAGCTGCGAAGGAGGATCTCACCAGCGCGAAGCGTCGCATGAGGAAATAGCTGAGTCCAACCGGACCTTCTTCCTCCTGTTTCACTTTGTCCCAGATTTTCCAGCCGGTATCAGGCTCCATTTTTCCCTGAGTGATCAGTGTGTTTTCAGCAATGGTATCCAATGCCCCATCGAGCCCAAAATTATCTGTGATGATCACGGCATCTTCGATCGGAAGGTTTTTCTGGCAGATCATCCAGAGGATCGATCTCATTTGGTTATTGCAATTATCCGTGACGTAGTTTTGCGTAACAGTGGGATGTCCGCGCATGCGTCGCGCGTACTCTTCGTTTAGCTGAGTCTTCACGCGATCGAAGTCTTCACGAGTCCGTATGAAATTGGGTCCTTCTTTCTCCAGCCACGTCACGATCGTTTTTACGAGGACCGGATTGGATTGCTGAGCAGTTAGCCATTCGGCATCCATGTTCTTTGGTAGTGCCCTGTTGAATTGATCCAATTCTTTTTCACTGCATAGGTATTGATCCAGTACAGCGCCTACTTCTTCTCCCAGCCTATCAGTGAATACGCTCCAAGGTTCCAAAAATTTGGACGATGCAATATCGGCTTTGTTCATATGCTTGACGAGGAATGCTTTCACTTCTTCAGGAATGGACTCTTTCGGACAAGATTCCACGGTGGCAAGCACGGTAGCAACAAGTGCTGGTAGCGAGGCGGGACCACCCTCCTCTATGGCTTGAAATGGGTTGAAACTGGATATTGCAGATTCCTTCGTACTGACCAACTCAGGATGCTTCTCGATGTATCGCACGAGCGCGAGAGTCTTCTGTATATTTTCGAGAGGGCAGCGCTTATACATATGCAGTCCATCTCCCTTGAACATGCTAAAGAGCGGATGGCTGCAATGGACTGGCCGGTCCATCTCTTCCTCCTCTTCATCTTCGAAGGTACGACGTGCGCGTTTTGGTCTCGCCACTCTTTCGTAGGCGTCATACTCACTTGCCGCACGCTCATCTCTCTCAAACTTCTGTTCATATTCTTCGGCTGAAAGGTCTTTCGTTTCTCCGCGAAAAGGGAACCACGGGAATAGTTTGCGTAGATGATCTTTATCGGCACCATTTTGGAGCGCTTCGCCGATGACGTTTTCAACGAGCGCCTGACGTCCTTCTTTCTTGCAGCGATCGGCAAATGCAACAGCTTCTTCAGGAAATTCCCGAAGATGTGCAAGCAGCGCAGATGTCTGCAATTTCTTCAATTCTCCTGCATCATGGAAATTTTCCGGATGGAAGAGCAGTGTTTCCCTGAGCTTGCGTACGAGTGAAGGAGCTCTGAGGAGCTGCCTCGCAGTGTAGTGAGTGCTTGAATTTGTTCTCGTATAGATGTAGAAATCTGTGTTGCCGATGCATCCTCCGAGGAGATAGGTGAGCATCAGTTTCTGCTCCTCGGACAACTTCTCCGGTGAAAGACGTAGGAGCAGGGACTAGACCAGAAGTGTGTGGGTTTTTCGAGAGAGCAAGGCTGAGAGTACGGAAACACGAGTCTCGTAGCAACGGATGTTATAACGAAACATGAATTCCGAGAGAAAAGATGGCAGTGT
>JAHFJR010000037.1 GCA_023245775.1 Candidatus Peribacteria bacterium
CGCATCATCATTGATCGTGATGTTCCCATCCGTCCGTACGCCTCCACTCGCGGTGAGGGAGCCCTGCACGTCCGCATTCCCGCTGACACGCAGCGTCGTACCGGAGATCGTGCTTCTCACCGTGGTCGCTCCCTTGATGAGCGTTGCGCCATTGACCGTGAGTGTCCCAGACGACGTGAGATCTTTCTCTGCATGGATCACATTCCCAGACGAAGTCCCGAGGATCTTGAGTGTTCCACCCGAGATCGTCCCAGCCACCTGCAAGTGCTTGCTGTTTGCAATGACGAGCGTGCCCGTCATCGTGTCTCCACTCTTATTCACCTTATTCCCCACGATCGTGATGACATTCCCTGTTCCGAACGTGCCACTGTTATTGTCCGTCGCACACTCGAATTGCTTGGAGGTGCTGTTGTACACCATCTTCTGTGTGGTGCCGTTGCAGCTGCTGAGGCCGAGGCCCGTGACGGTGGAACCTGCAATGTTATTCTTCACGACCAGAGAACCCGAGATCGTCGCATTCCCATCGACAGCGAGGAGAGAACCCGAGATCACCCCGAGCACGCTGAGCCCCTTCGTCAACTGGAACTTCTGACTGGCATTCAAGAATGTCAACGTCTGATTCGCCGTCGTATTGCCGAACGTCAACACGGCATTGTTCGTGTCCGCATCATCATTGATCGTGATGTTCCCATCCGTCCGTACGCCTCCACTCGCGGTGAGGGAGCCCTGCACGTCCGCATTCCCGCTGACACGCAGCGTCGTACCGGAGATCGTGCTTCTCACGGTGACCGTACTCTTGAAGACCGCAGCACCCGAGTGCGATGACACACCTGACACAATGAGGTTTTCGCCCGAGAGGGTGCCTTTCACCGTGGCATCCTTCTTGAAGGTCGAGGATCCGGAGAAACTGGACACACCGTCGATGGTGAGCGAGGAACCGGAGATGCTTCCAACGACACTCAGTGATTTGGAGAATTGGAATTTGTTGGTCGTGAGGAATTTGAGCGTCTGGGTGGACGTACCAAAGCGTAGTTCGATGTTCGTTGTTCCATCTCCGGCGTCGATCGTCTCGAAAGATTCTGTGTTCACCAGCAGTGTTGGACTCCACGAGGAGGCGGCAAACGCCGTCTCGATGGGGAGGCTGCCAAGCAGCAGGACCGCTGTGAGCGAGATGCTCGTGATGCGCTGGAATCGGCGCATCAGGGAAGGGAAATAGAACATATATTTGTTTGGGTAATCCCGTCATTGTACCATAATTTAGTTTTCTCTGCTCATCTTTATATTGGACAAAATAGATAAATGTTTTATAATATTATATGATATTCCCTCCTTTATATAGCAGGAGTTGAAGGCCCCAAGACACCCACCACTAGATGGGTGGAATCATGATGAGAGATCGCTCACTGAGCAGCCTAATTCCCCTGTGGGAAGTCGACGTACTCGAGCTTCAGAGAGCCGAGGTGCATCTGTGCAGCATCCTTTGCCGAGACCTTGAGTTTCAGCAGCATGTCACCGCCTGCGGTCCATGTTGGGCTGCCCGTGAATTCGATCCCCGTGGTGACCCAGGAGGTCGAGGCGAGGCTCGTGACTGATCCCGAGAGTGTGACTGCTTGTCCGCCAGTGTCGTAGGCGGTGATGTCGAGCTTATTCGTCGCAGTCGACGACGACGTGGAACGGTACATGAGCGTGATGGCATTGTGGATGCCGTCCGTTCTCCAACGCTCGAACGATGCGGGGATTGGGATACGTACATTGATGTCGTAGTCTTGGAGCGTGCTCTTCGTGCTCGTCCAGAGGTAGTAGTTCCGGAGCGATCCTGTGTCATGGGAGATGGACAATTGACCGACGTTACTACTGCCATCTCCGACGTAGCTCGCCTTGTCGTACATCGGACTGAACACAATCTCACGGTACTGCTCGCGGTCATCGCTCTGCAGCACGCGACGGTCTGTGACGGTGGAGATCGACCCTGCTGTCGTGATGACGTAGGCGATGGGGATGGTGCTGCTACTCGTTGGGAATCCCGTCACATTCTTACTGAGTCCGCCCGACCCGAAGAAGACGTAGTTGGTGGCACTCGCTGTCATGGCGATGGTCCCACCGCCGTAGGCAGTCGCCGTTCCATCTAAACGGTAATTACCACCTGCAATACGGAGGCTGAGGCCTCCGCCGGAGGAGGCCTTCAGCGATCCGGTGGAGCTCTGGATACTCGTCAGATCCACGCCGTTGATGAGACCGGTGACGGAGAGATTTCCCTGGATCTGTAGGTTCGTATTGAAGACGAAGGTCCCCGATGAAATGTTGTAGCTTAGGGTTTTCCCGAGTGTCTGCCCAAATTGTAGTGTGATCGTACTACTCGCGGAGCTATCACTGTCGATCGTGAACGTATTCTGGTTCGTCCCTGCGGGAATGGTGCTCTTTTCGAGCATGGCACCGCTGCCAAGCAGGGGGATCGATCCACTTCCTGTGCCGAGATCGTGCTGGTCGAGCAAGTCGGCATTCGTCGAGAAGGGCACCGATAGGATGCCTGATCGATCGATGGTCGTATCCGTCGAGTCGGAATCTAGGAGTTCGTAAGCGGTGTTCGCGGCACTCGACGGTTTCACTTCGACCTGCAGATACAAGCTGAGTAGTGTCGATGTCGACATCGAGCTCATATTGAGCAGTGCCGTGGTATCACCGAGATTCACCGAGAAGTAACCGTTCGCGTTGGGTGTGACGGTGTGGACTTCTTGCCAACTTGCATAGTTGGCAGAGCCAGTGTTGATGGCACCTGTGCTCGTCGTATCCGTCGAGACGAAGTCGATACTTCTCCAGTAACTGAAACGAATGGACTGTGCCACCGTCACCGGTTGTCCAGTACTATCCAGCAGACGTCCGTTGTAGATGTACTTCGTTGGTGTCGTTTGGGTCGCCGCATGCGCCTCTGGGATGAGCAGACTTCCTGCGAGGAAGAGGACCGTCGTAGCGATGGCGGTGAGGATGGAGGTCAGATCTCGTTTCTTGCGCGCGAGCAAGCGGTACTTCTTCTTCCACGTTGCATGCAGTAGCAGCAGGAGTACCGCGAGTGTCAGCAGTTCGAAGACCACAGAGGGACTGACGACGACGATGCGACCTGGTGGAGTGCTTGGACACAGAGGACTGATGCCCCCGAAGAACGAGAGGAGGGAGGGACGACTGGACGATGGTTCTGACGTCACGGCTCTTCGCTGTATTTCTGGTGGTCCCGTCTCTTGTTCTCTCGGTAGTGCGGACGGTGGAGCTGCTGAGGAGGAGAGAGTGCTCGTAAGGAGGACAGGTGGAGCGGCTTCATGCACAGGAGCTCTGCTCGGCGTGGTGGCGATGGGTGGCTTGGACAGGGGCACCTCTGGCGTGACACTTGGATCTGGCGGACGCGGTCTCCGGTTCGTCGCATCGTGATGGTTGCCGCCACCCTGCGTCGTCGTTGATGCAGTGGAGACGGAGGTGGAGGTTGCCGTGAAGCTTCCTGGTGGGAGCAGTTGATAGTTGCTACTTCCAAGTGGTCGATGGTTCCACATCACGGCGTTCTGATCCAGTGTGTAACTCGCAGATATCTGCACCTGATTCGTCGCTTGATTCTCCCCGTTGTCGTAGAGTGTGTAGGACGGACTGCTCGCTGCAGCGAGTGGTTCTACCGTGCTGATCTGCCACCCGAGGACGAGTGTCAGGGTGGTCATCAGCGCGCCGTTTTTGACGGAGAGTGTACGCATGAATTACGAAGCGAGTCTGGTGTGTGTGAGGAGGGGGATATCCTGTGGATCTCTCATGGGTTCTGGTACTGATCGATGCGGATGCGGTGGTGGATGGCTCTCCTCGAGAGCATGTAGGTGCCGGTCTTCGATCTCCGCGCGTTTTCTTCGATGCGCAGGCGTGTCGGCGAAGAAGAATCCAAGACGTGTGATGACGCGCCCCACGGTGGAGGGCGAGAGATCAATCCCCTCGCGCAGGTGGAGGATCTTCTGAATGTCTTGTTTGCTGATCAGGGGTTGCTCTCTGCGCAGTGCACCGATGAGTGCGATGGTTCGCACATCCGTTTCCGCAGCACGCAACGTGTGCGGTCGACGTGATTGTTCGACGAGTGATCTCGGGTCATTCGGATCAAAGCGACCCTTCCAGCGCAGGAAGGTCGTTCGTGATATGCCAAAGTGTCGACAGGTCAGGCTGACGTTGTCGCTGTGCTCTGCGGCAAAGAGGAGCCACCTGAGTCTCTGGACCACTTCCCCACTCAGCTCGAAGACGTGGGAATTTTTCAGCAAGTGCCGGATTTTCTGGATGTGTGTTGATATTCGAAGCATGTACAGTTTTTTGTATATTTTTTTATTTCACCACAATTGCCTTTATTATAGCATATCGAAGCTCTTTTCTCAAGGATTGGTTTGTGTCGAATGATTCTGATCTTTTCGCACTTCCGTACTTCGCAGGAATTTTGTACGACGAAACTTTCGTAGGGCGAAACACTTGGAGAGACCTGAAATTATTGCAATTCTTTTAAAGAAGTTTATTTTGATATATCAAAATGTAGAAAAAAACATCATATTTTGGCTTACATAAGACATTCATTAGACTTTTTCTTGCAGTGATTTATAAAGTATATTATGTACTAAAATAATATATTTACAATATAAAATTTTCTCTCTTGGTATCTAGGTTTTGTGCCTTGAGGAAGAGCTCAATGTTCTTGAATGTGGTCAGCAGATGGTGCGCACGAGCTCGACTCACACCAGAATAGATTATTATAAAATTATTATAAATTAAGTCAATTTTTCACGAGGAACGATCTTCATGACACTCGATCGAATCTCTTCGATCTTCTTGTGATGCGTCGAGCGTCAGCGCTACACTTGTATCTGTTTCGTTTTCCTTTGCTCTCCTATGCAGACTCCTTTCTCTTCTCGTTTGTCCTCACTCCTTGCAGCGGCGCTCGTCGCCTGTGCAGTGCCTGTAGCAGCTTTTGCACAGACAGCAGGAATGGTGTCGTACACGGATGTGCCTGAGACGAGCCCGGTCTTCCCCGCTGTTGAGTATTTGAAAGCGAAGGGTGTCCTCACTCCTGCCGCCGCGTTTCATCCGAGTGACAAGCTCACGCGTGCGCAGGCTGCGAAGATTATCATCGCTCCACTGGTGAGGCCCGAAGAGTTAGCGAAGGTGACAGCGACGACGTTCACCGATGTTGCTCCTACTGCTTGGTACATGCCCTACGTCGAGGCGGCTCGGCAACTCAAAATCATCGACTCTGTACCCACCTTCAATCCCGACAAGCCTGTGACGAAAGCTGGTTTCATGAAGATGCTACTCACGGCGAAGAAGTTGGATTACAACGGTGCCTTCAGCGATTTCACCGCACCTCTCGCGACGGATACCGCGAACAAGTCGGACTGGTTCTACCCCGTGATGCGCTATGGGCTTGCGGCATCGATGACCGCCGTCGGTCAGGATGGCAACCTCTCACCTTCGCGCGAGATCACGCGTGCGGATATGGCGCTTCTGTACTATCGTCTCGAGATGTACATGGCTGATCGCAGGACTCAAGCGCTCCTCTCGCAGGCGGAGACCGACATTGGCAATGTGCTCCAGATGCTCGATGCGAAGAATATTCAGCAGGCTGAGTATGCCTCCAACCGTTCGATCCTGACGGCACGCGGTGCACTCACGAGCAGACCGAATGAGGCCCTCGTGCAGGGAGCTGTGAAGGTGGCCAAGGGGTTCCAGTTTCTCGTCCTTGCGTACAAGGCGGGTGTCAGTGGAGATTTGGATGGCGTCTTGAAGAATGCGAAAGATGCGTACGCATCGGCAGACAAGGCCAAGTCCCTAAGCCCCGGCCTCTCCGTTGTCACGACTCAAATGCAGACGATTGCCAAGAACATGGCCGACGAGGCGAGGAAGGCACAGGCGGCTGCACCGAAGTAATCAAGAAAAGAGGAGGAATGCATCGAAGGATCTCATCAGTTCTCGCAAGGCTTCTGGAATGCTGAGTTCATGATCATCGATCTTCCGGATTGGCAGGATCTTCGATGATGTGCTCGTGAGGAAGAATCCATCGTAGGAATCCACGTGTGAGAGCGGGAGAATCTCCTCACGCATGTCGAAGCCATGCTTCGTCGCAACATTCAGAACATTCGCACGCATCACACCTTCCAGAATATCGTGTGTTGGCGGAGAGAGAATCGTGCGATCTTTGATCGCGAGCAGATTCGTGCGTGTTCCCTCCGTGAGATTGCCATGACGATCCATGAGCAGTGCGTCGTAGCATCCAGCCTCTTTGGCTTTTCCATAGAACAGGTAGCTCGGAAGCATGTTGAGTGTCTTCGCATGCGGCAGAAATCGCTCATGCGATACAGTGATGGTCGCCACACCGTCGCGGTAGAGTTTCTTGTCAGGAAAGAGTGGTGTAAGTGGCAGGATCCAGAGTGTTGCATCCTCCGCAGTTCGTCCACCGATAAGCAGAATCTTCAAGTTGCATGTATCGGCTTTTGTGGCTTGTATCAGGGCTCCGATCCATGTGTGGATTGTGCCTTCCGTGAGTGCATGTGTGAGTCCGATGATGCCTGCAGAGAGAAAAAGTCGATCAAGATGCTGCTTCAGAAAAACAGGCGCTCCGTGGACGACGCGGATCGTTTCATACACGCCAAATCCGTATGCATACTCGATGTTGCCGATCGAGACATGCGCCTGCTGCATCATCAGAATCTCTCCGTTCTTCAGACAGTGATCGAAGGCCATGGGGAAACCATAGCTTTCTTCATAGTATCACGGTAGGGCTACAAGAAGGCCATCTGCACAGCTTGTCGATGCACCGCATGCACGAGTAGCATGGGCAGTATCCTTTCTCCCACCACTCATGAAGACGACGAAGACGCAGAAGTACGCAGCCGAAGTGCTCGGCACCTTTCTCCTCGCTCTCCTCGTGCGTCTGTCCGTTGCGGCGAGTCTGCCGCTTCTGACTCCCGTGGTTGCAGGCCTTACTCTTGGGCTCGGTGTGTACATGCTTGGTTCTGTGAGTGGCGCGCATTTCAATCCTGCGGTGACGATCGCACTCGCAACACTCCGAAAAATTTCAACGTCTGATGCCATCGCGTACATTATCGCGCAGCTACTCGGCGGTACCCTCGCCCTCTTTGCCTCCAATGGAATCACAGGACTCCCGGCGGCCCTCACGGTAATGCATACCCCTGCCGTTGCCTTGGGCGAGGCTCTCGGTGCTGCCATCCTCGTGCTTGGGGTGAGTTCCGTCGTGCTCGGCAAAACACCGTCAGAGGCTTCGGGTCTCACGATTGGCACGGCGCTCACTCTCGGTGCTCTCGCTGCTTCCTCGGTCTCCAATGGCATCGTCAACCCTGCCGTAGCCCTCGCGCTCGGTTCTCTCTCATTCTCCTACGTTCTCGGACCGATCGTCGGTGGCGTGATTGCCGCATGGGGGTACCGATGGATCGTGCGGGCGTGAGGTTGCTTCAATCCAGTGAGAACTGTTTCAGGTAGGCCTCGGTTTCCTGCATCCGCTCTGGCGGCATCTTCTTCTTGCTGAGGATGATATTGCCGAGGACGAGGTAGTCCATGTACGTATGGAGGAAGCAGTGGAGGGCATCCTTGGGTGATTCCACGATGGGTTCACCGCGGACATTGAACGAGGTATTGATGATGACCGGGCAGCCGGTTTTCCCTTCAAAGCATTTGATCAGGTCGTAGTAGCGCGGATTTTGGTTGCGGCGAATCGTCTGGATGCGCGCGGAACCGTCGACGTGAGTGACTGCGGGGATCTCCTGACGTTTGGCAGGGAGAGTGTCGGCGACGAGTAGCATGTACGGGCTTTCCGTCTGCAGATCGAACCATTCGTGTGCTTTCTCTTCGAGGACTGTTGGGGCAAAGGGCCGGAACGATTCACGGAATTTGATCTTCAGATTCACCTTCTGCCAGTTCTCCTTGTTCCTCGCATCCGCGATGATGGAACGGTTCCCCAGTGATCGTGGGCCAAATTCCATTCTTCCCTGAAACCAGCCGATCACATTCTCACCCTCGAGCAGAGACGAGACGGTGTCGATGAGTGCAGCATCATCAAGGTGTTCATACGGCAGTTTCTCAGCATCTAGGAATGCGCGGATATTCTCATTCGTGTACGCATTCCCGAGGAAGGCATGCTCCATTTTCTCTCTGCGTCTCCCGTGGAACATCCGGTGCCAGAGACAGAGGGCAACGCCGAGTGCCCCTCCCGCATCACCTGATGCTGGTTGGATGAAGATGTCTTCGAAGAGGCCGGATCGTAGGATCTTTCCATTCGCGACGCAATTGAGCGCTACACCGCCTGCGAGGCAGAGATACCTGCTCGGGCAGATCTTTTTCGCTTGCGTGACAATCTTCATCATCACCTCCTCGGTGATCTCCTGGAGTGATCGAGCGACATCTTTGTGGAATTGCTCAAGGGAGCTTTCTGGTGTGCGCCTTGGATGGCCGAAGAGCTCCTCCATCTTCTTCCCCGTCATCTTGAGCCCATACTCGTAGTCGAAGTAGTCCATGGTGAGCGCGAAGCTTCCATCTTCCTTCACATCGATCAGCTTTCGCATCTGATCCATGTACGCCGGTTTCCCGTATGGTGCCAGGCCCATCACTTTGTACTCGGCGCTGTTCACTCGAAAGCCGAGGTAGTACGTGATCGCGGAGTACAGCAGTCCGAGGGAATGCGGGAAGTGGATCTCCTTCTTCAATTCCATTTCTGTTCCATTACCCTTACCGATCGTCGTCGTTGCCCACTCACCGACGCCGTCGACGGTGACGATCGTCGCGTCGGGAAATCCGGAGAGAAAGTATGCGGATGCAGCGTGTGATTCGTGGTGCTGCACGTAGGAGATGGGCCCTGTGTACTTCAATTCCTTCCTGATGTTCTGGGGGATCCAGAGTTTCTGATGCATCCAGTCCTGCATGGCATGGAGGAAAGACAGCAGTCCACGTGGCCACACCTTGATGTACGTCGGGAGAAGACGGTCGAAGAATTTGAGCAGTGGTTTCTCGTAGAATCCGACGGCGCTGATGTCTTCGATGGTGATGTTCGCAAACTGCAGAGCATGCGCTACGGCGCTCACGGGCAGTCGGTCATCCTGTTTCTTTCGCGTATATCGCTCCTCCTGCGCTGCAAACACCACCTCTCCGTCCTTCAGGAGTGCGACTCCGCTGTCGTGATAGGAGAAGGACAGACCGAGGATGTAGACAGGCCGAGACACCGTCGGAGTGTACAGGCTCGCCTGCTGCATCTCAAAACGGGTGTTTCATACTCTCAGGAAAATCTGGTGTGGCAGAGATCCAATAACTCGTGGATGGTTGTTTCTTTTGGAAGAGGGAACTCAGACGATAGGCAATCGCATACGCTCCGAACCCAACAGCCCAGAGAATAGTGAGAAGAAT
>JAHFJR010000014.1 GCA_023245775.1 Candidatus Peribacteria bacterium
AATCCATTGGTGGAGTGGCACGGGTTTGCCGCAGCAACCCGTGGGGGGGGGGATCTTTCGGGGAACCTCTGAAGAATGCAGACCGTTCCATGGATATGCATGCAAAAGCGAGGCGGCTAACTATGTCGCTTGATTAATAGTATAATATATTGTATAATAGTAGTGCTGTTCATTCACACCAACACTTGAAAGGAACTTCGCAATGTCGTCGCCCATTCTTCCGCCCCCTGCCCCTGCCCAGGAAATTTTCGTGCCGAAATGGATGGTCATTCTGGCCATCATCGCGATGCCAAGTATCGTGATTGCCTCTCTCGCAATCTCAACGGGTACCGCGGCCGCATGCAACATGTTTCTCGGATTCGGGGCATTCGGTGTCCTTTGGATGTTGTGGACGCATTCGTCCACTGCCAAGCACATCGAGCCCATGGAATTTGTCCTAGGCATTGCCATCTTGGCCGTTGGTGCAGCGATCGGCTCGTCGCCGACTGCCTACCCAACACTTGCGCAGTATTGGGAGAAGACTCCCCTGCGGAATGCCTCCCCCATTCAGGCTCCCAAGCCTGAGTACTGGACAGTTGACAGTCGCACGATCAGTGCGACTAAGAAATTGCCGAACGAAGTTCACCTGGTCATTCTCCTCCCAGGAAATGCCAGAGGAACATTTGTCGATGCAAATGGTTTCGTCGTTCCTGACGGGATCGATGAGGTCCGTGTGTTTCTGCAAAATAGAGTCGATGACCGCACGTCATCGTCTCTTAGCGTCGCAGTCAAGTAATGTTTCTGAATTTTCGAATGAACAGCAACCGCCGGCAGCTTGTAGCTGCCGGCAATTTTGAAGTATCCGATTTTGCTCTCTCAAAGAGTATTACTTTCTACAGTCTCTTCATCCATTTCTTCGGTTGATTTTCCAGCTTCGCTTGGACGATTTGGAGTATCACTCGGTTTTGAGCTCGTTGCAGGCTTCGATTCCTTATCATTTCCTTTCCCGCCCTCGCTTGCATTATTTTCAGCGTCGTCAGTTGGTTTTCTTCCATCAGTTGTCTTGTTGCCAACATCATTAGGTTTTTCCCCTTCTTTAGGTCTCTTTGCCTGATCAACCGATTTGCCGCCTTCGTTTTCTTTACCTTCCTTATCCGTAGGTTGTGTTGCTTCCTTCGATGTACCAGTAGTATCACTTGGCTTTGAACCATCTGCAGGTGTGGATCCCTTCTCACTCGGGTTGCTTCCTTCCCTTGCCTTTCCTCCAGTACCATCCCTTGGTTTTGTCCCTTCGTTTGGCTTACCAGTAGCATCACTTGGCTTTGAACCATCTGCAGGTGTGGATCCCTTCTCACTCGGTCTGTTTCCTTCCTTTGCATTTCCTCCAGTACCATCCGTTGGCCTTGTCCCTTCGTTTGGCTTACCAGTAGCATCACTGGGCTTTGAACCATCTGCAGGTGTGGATTCCTTATCATTTGGTATGCCTCCTTCCGCAGCTTTTGCTCCTGTACTTTCACGAGGAGTGCCTGCTTCCGAGGCTTTATTTCTTTCAGTACTATCACTGGGTTTCCCCTCCTCTGTTGGTGCCTCGGATCCATCTGGAGGACCTGCAAAAAATGGCATCTCATAGGGCAAACCAAGCAATGCAAGAATACCATTGAGTTGCGGAATACCTTCACGGTAACTAGCTTGGTTTCGTACAGCGATCTTCTCGGAATCTCTTTTGTTGCTGGTATCACTATCTCGCAGAATTTTGTAACGATTTCGAATCAGCGTGACTCGATCGCCGATGGATGTTCTGAGCGCATCGAGTTCATCAGTTGGGCATTTCATTTCTCTCCTCATCAGATACACGACGGCCATGTCCCGAGATAGGCGAATAAGATCCATTCGCTTCTTCTCTGTTCCGATAACGAGGGAAAATGGTCTCTCTTTGGTACCTTTTAGTCCTTGTTCCAGATCCACAAGAGCAAGTTCAACCTCTGCAAGGTTTTTCTCCCCCATCGTCTTGATATCTTCAGCTCGTCCCCACATCCCATCTCCGCCTTTCTCCGTGTCTCCGACGATTTCCTCAAAGAGGCGATTCAGTTCCCGCTTCAGGTTGTCCTGTTCCTTTGGCGTGATGCCGAGCTCTTCTTTCCGACCGTAGCCGTCGGTGGTCGCCGTCAGGCGCATGGTGCGCACGAGGGCGAGGGCTGCGCGTTCGCTGAACGCCTTCTCCATACTGTCGATGCGCTTGCCAAACGTACTCTTTTGCAGGATCTCCTCGATGACCTTCACGACTTCCTCCTTCCCACCTCCGAAGGACGTGAGCACGCTGGAGGGGAGGTTTTTCGCAATGCGCGCGCTGAGTGCCTTCGTATCGCGTAGCTCGCTCATGCGCTTCTCGTAGATGTCTAACTTTCCTTTGAGTTCATCGAATCCTTGTCCATTGCTACTCAGTGGACCCGAGCCGAGCCATGGCTCCGTGAGCATGGACCTGAGGCCGCCGATACTTTTGACCGAGGCGAAGCCGCGTGGGAGCGAAACAACGTACTGTGCGATGTAAGCGGCTGCGGTATTCAGAATCGAGCTTGCATCGAGTGTGTCCGGGCCTGTCAGGAGATCGATCTTGTCTTTCGTGAGTGGCGGGTCTTCGTGGACACTTGCAACCATCACGGCGTACTTCAGTGCTTCGATGTCCGTGAAAATTTCCGTGAGCGGCTTGTCCTGCTCGCGAATCTTGTTGAACTTCTTCTGGAGGAGCTGTGCGGCATCATTTTCAAGGAGGCCAGAGGCACAGAGGTTCCGTATGAATTCCTGTGTCTCCAGGTCAAGCAGGCCGCCGTCCTCCGTTATTTCTTTCGCATGCGCGGGGTCGCTGTCCATCGCACGGACCTTCTCGTACGTTGCGAATTCGGCGGTTCTGCTCGGCGTCTTCGGATTCTCGATCCTCGCTGCCGTGTCCTTGCTTCGAACCTTCACTCGCTTCTCCTTGTCGTTGAAGCGTGTGACGATGCCCATCAGGGTGCTGCTTGCGTACTCATCGCGTGCGATCTGCTGGCCCTCGACGACGAGGCCCATGTACTTGACCTTCTCTGCCCTATCGAGTTCGTCGAAGTACACCTTGCTGTCCAGACCTTTCTGAATCGCATCGACATCTGCGAAATTCTTCGGACGATCGGCAGCGAGCATGTAGAAGATATGCGCGATGGATTTCCCGATGCCTTTCTCATTGCTCTTCAGGCTCTGGACATTCGCTTTCCGATCCTCTCGACTACTCATCCCCATCGCGATCATCTGTTTCTCGAGGGCATCGTAGAGTGGCTTCCCTCTGGGATGCAGTTCGGGCAGGTACTGTGCGTCGGCGGAAGCAAGCATCGTTTGTCCGTCGTCGATCGCGAGGACTCCTCCCAGTTCCGTTCCTCCCATATCGGGTCGAAACGCTTCGGCGATCGTGCCTAGGTTGACGTGTGCAAGCACTCCCAGATCCCGCTGTGTCATACCTAGGTCGACGGCGAGTGCGTGATTCTTCTCCAGGAATCTGGCCATGGTGCTGATCCTATCGTTGCTCCGCCTTGGACCCGTGAGTCCGACTGCCGCAGCGAGATCGAGGATCTTCTCCTTACTCATGCCCATGAGTTTCTTGAAGCCTCCGGCCATGTCATTCAGTGCGTTCTCGTTGCCATTCACCAATTTGTCATACGCTAGGTAACCACCGATGCTGTAGAGGGCAAATCTCCCCAGACCGTTTTCGCTCTTCAGGGCTTTCCATACGGCGAGGCCGCCGATGGCGAAGAAGAACAATTTCCACTGCGGTTCCAAATTATTGAAGTTGTCGACGATGTTCGTCGCCTCCATCCTCTTCTTCGTTTCTTCGACGCTGCCACTCAGCTTCGTCTCCATCACGAGTGCGTCCATTCTCGAGAGCCGTGCGTCGGTTTGACTGTTACGGTAGCTCTTTTCCATGTCGCGTAGCATCTGAGCGCGTTCTTCAGGAGGAATATTCGTGATGTATCCCTTCAGTTCGTCCGATGGCGGACGCACGATGCTCGTCGATGGATTCAGGATCTCGGTAGGATTCGTCGCAGTCGTATCCGTCATGTCGGGATTGCCGTCTCTCCATTGCTCGTAGAGGTTGTACATTCTTCCGCCGCCTTTTGTCTTGTTATTCAGGACTGAGAGCGCTTCGGCAGCGATGGGATTCGGGCGGTCTCCTGCCATGGAGGTCAGGATCTCCAGAATGGTGGTGATGCGGCCTTGGTCCAGTGGCAGCGAAAAAAGCGCGCGATGTGCATCTTTCTCTCGTACTTCTTGCGGTATTTTCTTCTGCATGAACGCTTCGAACGCTCGCAGTCTTTCGTCCGGTGTCTGTTTGTACAGGTCATCCAGATTGATGTTCCCAGTGTTCTTGTTCCTGTCGATCGGTGCTGAAAAAATAGTAGGAGCATTGAAGGCCCGCAGACGTGACTGATCATCCAGTCTCTCCTGCTCGCGTTCTCTCTCGGGAGAGAGAAAATTCTCCGTGGTTTCGCTGGCTCTTCCCGTCAGGCCTGCGATGAATTTTGGAATCATCGATCGACGGTCGCCTTCGGAGTTGGCGCGAAGCAGACGCTGCTCGCGATGGTCGTCTTGCCAGAGCTGGAAGAGAAGATGTGTCATGAAGAATGTGCATCAGAAGATGGAGCGCCCACGCTCTTCTTGCCGCCGAGGTAGCCTTGCCTCTCTGCAAGTTTGGTTCCTGCAAATCCCAGTCCGGCCCACGCGAATGAGAGCCCCCCCGTGGGTACGAGTAATCCTGCGCTGACACCGGCGCCAAGAACGGCTTTCCAGTTATTCGATGCTGTGTTCTTCACCCAGTTCCAACTGTTTCTGATTCCACCTTTCGTTCCATTGACTTTGTCGCCGAAAACTTTCTTCCAGCTCCAACCAATTCCCTTTCCAATTCCCTTCGTGAGTGCGATCGGCAGATCGACGGGTGCGCGTACGCCGTTCCACATTTTCTTGAACATATTTAGGCCGCTTGATTCCACTCTGCCACTGAACCATTCATTCAGTTGTCCAAGTCCGGCAAGTCCAACTCCTGCAAGTGCTGTTGGCCCGACGAAATCCCAGAGGTACCCCAGCGCCGGATATGTTGCATATGCTCCAGTGTTCAAATTCAGAGCACTGGTGACGGAGGTAATGCCACTCTGGATCGCACCCGCGACTTCCGGAAGGTACGGAATATTCCCGAGGATCGGAAGGCTGGAGAGCGTCCCCGCTCCTGCAACGAGTGCCGTTGCACTGGCGACCCCCGCGTAGGGGACCGAAGCATTGATGCCTGTCTGAGTTTTCTCTTCGAGTCGAGCGAGGGAATAGTTGCGTACGTTCGACGGCGGAGGTGTTCCTGTTACAGGAGCAGCAGGAGGAATGACAGTATTTGCAGCTGCTGGAGACGGAGTGACTGCAGGAGCAGGTGTCCCCTGCGGTGTCAGGAGATTCTGTGTCTGCCGCTGTATATTTGTACTGGTATTGGCAGCATTTGCAGCCACCTGTGGCGAAGGACTCAGTGCCGCAGGCACGGGTGGCGGTACATTCGGGCCTGGTGGGACGTTTGGGTTTGTTGTCATGTGTCTTGTCAAAATCTCTCTATTATAGCGAAAATTCCTCGACATGGCAATTGCCCTGTTGAGAATGGCGGTCCTCATCCCTGCCTGCCGGTAGGCAGGTCCCGACCTCCTCTCCACCCTTCGATGGACTCAGGGCAAGCTGAGGTGGAGAGGAGGGGGCCCGAATTTCAAGAAAAACAGTGCATCCTTCTCCGGCCCGCAGGCGGGAGAAGGACCGAGGATGAGGACCGTCATTCTCAGCACGACTTCCTCATTTGCTCGAGAACAATCGACAAATTTTGCACAACATCCTGATTGCGAAAACGTATTATTTTGAATCCTGATGCAATAAGGTGCTCTTCACGTAGAGCATCACGTTCTTCCAATTCATCATGAATATTTCCATCGATTTCGACAATGACCCGATGTTTCATACAACAAAAATCTGCAACAAATGGTCCCAGTGGCACCTGTCTTCGAAACTTGCATCCACATTTCCGTGAACGAATCGCATCCCAGAGAACTTTCTCTGCTTCCGTCATCCTTCGACGCAATGTGCGTGCATAGAGAATCTTCTTGAAATTCTGCTGAGTGAGATGAAGTTGAACCGACTGGTCTTGCATAGCGGCTATTCTAGCTTGCTTTTCCTAGAGGGTCATTTCTCCGCTGTTTTACGGTCCTCATCCCTGCCTGCCGGTAGGCAGGTCCCGACCTCCTCTCCACCGCGGTGGAGAGGAGGGGGCCCGAATTTCAAGAAAAACAGTGCATCCTTCTCCGGCCAGCAGGCGGGAGAAGGACCGAGGATGAGGACCGACCGTTGTCCACACTTGCGCCTCTTCAAACTTTTTGCTATAATAGTCGCAGTCAATATCAATATTCATCTCCATGTCCGATTCAACTGTGATTTCTACGGCTCAAAATCGTGCTCTTGCAGAGCAGGTCTACGACATGATCATGGGCGACATCGAACCGGATTTGCTCCTCGCAAATATTCCTCTTCTCGATGAAACGTATCAGGGTGAGACTCCGGAGGAACATGAGTCTCGCCTCCAGCGCTACGCCGTCTCATATAAGAAATTCGATCTCGAAATGGCGAAGTTTATGACCGATGTGAACGGCAATGTTCGTGCCACCCAGCGCGCCGCTCTCAGGGAGAAAGAGGATCAGGCCAAAACCGAGGAACAGAACGCTCTTACTTCCATCGCTTCAGCCTTCGCCTGAAGCACTCATTTCCCCCTCCTTCTATGGAGAAGAATACATACACCCTTCTATTCACCGCTTCGCTCTCGATGAAGGAGCAGAGACTTCTCGCCTTTGCGGGTGGTACTCCTTTGGAGGGTTTTGATTCGCCGGGAGCAGCTAATGACGCAAAGAAGGATATTGCTGAGAAGCTCAAGAAGGAATCGGGTCCGGAAGTTGTGGCCGAAGCGAAGTTGGTTCTGATGGAAGCAATGGTAAGACACCCAGCTATTGGAGCAGAGATTGCTAGAATGATTGCCGATCATAACGACGCTACTACTACATTTGATACCTTGAAGAAAAAGAACGCTGATCTTCGTACGAAGTTCACAAATGAATACAAGACACCGCCTTTGCCAAGAACAAGAGAAGGTATTGTTTCTGATATGAAAACGGAGATTGGCACTGCTCTCACTGCACTCCAAGCACTAGAAACATCTACAACTCCTTTGCATACAGATAGTCTGACAAAGGCGGAGTACCTTGAACACATCAAGCAGATTCAGAATACGGAGGGCCTCCTACCGCCGGATAAGGATCGTCTCACGAAGAAATTTACAATCGACAGTCTATCAACCACTCTAAGTCTTGACCTTGGGAAAGCTTATTTACAAGCTGAGGGGGCGACAATAGTTGGTGACAATCTTGTTTTTGAGAAAGAGGAGGGAGGCCAGAAACTGACAATTACATATACAAATACATCAGGTACTTGGGAAGCAAATGCATCTTTCCCAGATGCTTCTTCATCCGTCCCTCTAAACAATGCTGACAGTCTTGATGGACTTGAAGTAGAAACCTCAGGAGGTGGCGATGCAATAGTCGCTGAAGTAAATCGTCAGAAGGAAATTTTTCAAAATATGCAAAGTGCTGTGATTGGTTCTCCAAATGCTACACGAGCGCAGACTGTTCTCGATAAGGCCAATGAGCCTCTTCTGAGAGAAGACAATGCTCAGCTTGAGCACTCAAAGGTCGAGCAGTCGAATTTCTTCAGTGAGACGAGATACACAGAACTTTCAGCGAAGTTGCAGGCAGCACGAAAGGCAGACCCACCAAATGCTGATGCACTCCTTGCTCGTACGAATGAAATGAAAGCTTTATATGAGACAAGGAAAGGCGAGATCAACGTAAAAATCCAAGATGTTCTTGTTTCCCGTCCCTCTAATCTCGTTGCTTACATGGAACTTCTCAGAGGTCAGCTGAAGCAGCTCGATGAGCGTCTCGATGCCGAACTTGGTATTGTGAGAAAGACACCTAAGGCCACACCTGCCGCTGGACCTTCGCCAACTCCAAAAGACTTTGACCTTCAGGGAAAAGATAAGCTTGATATCGGCAGACTCATTCTTGCGATTGAAGGAAAGGATGACGCTAAGCAGCAGGAAGCTTTGGATGCGCTTGCAAAAAATGTTCCTGAATACTCTCCGACGGAGTTGCAGCAGAAGGCGAATGCCATCAATAAAGTTCTGAAGGAAAAAGGAGTCAAGAAGGAAGTGAAACCTGACGCTACAGGCAAAAAGCTCGAACTCATCGATGCGAAGGATCCTTCTACAGACAAGCCACTGACTAAAAAAGAGGAGAAGGAACTCAGGAAACTCAATGAAGCAAAGGGCTTCATCGAGCTGCTCAAAGATTTCTTCCAGTGGATTCGCGATTTGCAAAACGCAGATGGACTTGCACGCGGAGATCTTGGTGCCATGCGCATCAAGAGTGCGAATCTCCAGAAGGAGATCGACACACTCAAAGGTGAGCCAGGTACTGAGGAGAAAGTGTTGGCCTTACAGAAGGAACGGGCTGCGCTGGAAGCGCGGATCATTGAACAAGAGGCAAAGAATAAGGCTGTCGTTGATGCTGGGAACAGGCACTGTAAAGACATTCCAAATTGCCAGTTCGATTGGCGTTTGGTCCATGGCCAACCGTGCGTCGCTGCAACGAACTATACGCCGGAGGCGGGGCGCCAAGTTAACCTCTTCATGTCTCCTCCTCAAATGCCAGCAGGGTGCTTGCCCGTTGCCGCTATGTGCGACGGCAGACCGGCGGTGATCTTTCAAGGGCCCACGATTGATAGGAGTGTGAACCTTGGGAATCGCAATAACTTTGCAGGGAATGTGAGTATCAATACGGGTGATGGTGCTAGGATTTCGCAGAAAGGCACTCCCGATGCAAGAGCAGGTGCATCACGTCCGGGATATACTGTGCTGCCGTACTTTGATAAAGCTTCTGGTATGAGGAATAGAGCTCGAATGGCATCAGGTTTTTAGTATTCTCATGATGTGTAAGGGCGACGATCGTCGCCCTTTTTAGTATAGGAACCTCTGAAAAATGCCTTCTGCTTCGTCAGCTGCGCCACTATTTCCTTGTTCAGGAGCGCCATGCTTGGCGCGGGAAGCATCCCGCTCCCAATCAAAATTTTGGCTTGCTTTCTCGCATAAGGGGCTATTTTTGAGAGGTTCCTTCTCTCTGGGTTATTCGGTGTCGCCATTCGTTTTTTAGAGCTTCCTATACAAAAAAACCGCGGGGAGCACGGTTTCTCTTTTTTCCTTTCCATGGAGAGGATGATTGATCACTTGCGCCGTTTGAAGCACGGTGATGTTCCGTCGCTCAGGCGCACGACCAGATAATCATCTCCGAGGTGGTCGAATCCAGAGCTTGCCAGATACAGACGGTGCTTTTCTTTTGGAACGGTGTCTCCGTCGGAGAGTTCCCAGACGGAGCCCTTGTGGGTGAACACCTTTCCACATGAGCCCCAGTAGAACGCTTTTGGGTCGATTGTAGCAGGAGTTGCACACGCAGTGTTTGTCTGGACGACAGCGACAGGTGCGCACACCGGTTTCGTCTCGCACACGGGTGCCGGTTTGACGCAGCATGTTGTTGCGGTCGGGATGTAATAAGTCGGAACGACCCAGTAGCTGACGGGCGCTGCGTACACATACGACGGATAGGCGTAACGACCATACCCGTCGCTCCAGTAGTTCACAGCGTAACCGCCGTAGTTTCCATTGCCGATGACGATGTTATCGGCGAACACAGTCCTGCCCATGAGCAGGGTTGTGACCAGAATGGCCAACGCAATCAGACGTTTCATGAAGTTCTCCTCAATTCAGAAGATTGTGCTCCCCACAGCACCCACTTTCCTTGGTTCGCCGCTCCCCAGCGACTTCAGAAAAGTTGATAGCGAGCACACGAGACGCGGCCTTCGGCGACGAGCCAAAGACCTCATAAAAAGTGGGTGCGTGGAGACAGTGTTCCTGCATCAAGAAGAAGCAGGAACCGATGGTGCAAAGGAGCAGCTCGATAAAATAACATATTTTGTTATTTGAGTCAATGACATGCATGCACCTGAGGAAGCTACCATGGATCTATGGGTTCCATCCACATTCTCTCTGCGGCGATCACCAGAGACGAACTGAAGCGTAGAGCTGAGGAGGGTTTTGGAGACATGATCAAATGTGTTGTCGATGTGCAGCGGGGGATCATGGCTATTGGAGGTGAGTTGCATGCAGATGGGGAGCAGGTCCTCTTGCAACAGGGTTCCAGACAGTCAGATGTGTGGGGCATCAACCTGTATCCCGCCATATTTTCCGATGATTGGATCGAGTTCGATTCGATGATCAATCTTCGTCCATCCCAGAACAATCGATCACGTGGTGTTGAGGATCCTGTTCTTCGTTCCCGCATTTCTCACCTTGTTTCAGCACTGGTTCTATGACCACGATGCAACATCAGGATCTTGCAGATGGTCGATGGTTTCGACTATCGCTTGCACTGCAACTTGGAAACATCGGCAGCGAGGTGTCGCGTGTGCTGAAGGCGCGTGCAGCGGGGAACGAAGAGCGTATGCAGTCAGCATTCGTTCGTTGCCTGGAACTGTTCGATCTCACGCTCTGCGACCCTCGGCATCGGGAACGCCTGAGGGAGTTGTGCCGAGTGCGCGAAGTATTGTGTGATTTTGTCGCTGGGGACAACCAGTATGCTTCCACACCACAGGATCTCGATCGTTACTTCACGTGCTTCGCGATTGCTGGACGCAGAGGGCAATAGGAGTACAGCTGAAATTTTGCGTAGATACGTCGGAGATTCTTCGTGTAGAATGTCGCCAATTTTGCATGGCAATCCTCATCCTCAAAGACGGCACGATCTTCCGCGGCGAATCGTTCGGTGCAAAAGTCGACACCGATGGGGAGGTCGTCTTCAACACGGGCATGGTCGGGTATCCGGAGTCGATGACGGATCCGAGTTACAAGGGGCAGATTCTCACCTTCACCTATCCGCTCATCGGCAACTATGGCGTGCCGAGTGAGGAGAAGAACGCATGGGGTTTCAGCAAGAATTTCGAGAGTGAAGCGATTCACGTACGAGGAATCATCGTCAGTAGTGAAAGCCGAGATTTCAGTCACTTCACCGCCGTGAGTTCGCTCCATGAGTGGATGAGGCATCACAATATTCCTGGTATTTCCGGCATCGACACACGTGCTCTCACGAAGAAGCTCCGCGAGACGGGAGTGATGCTCGGCAGGATCGTGCAGGATGATGCGGAAGTGGAAAGTGTAAAGGGCCTGCCTGCCGGCAAGGCAGGGAAAGTGCAAAGTATTGTTGATCCAAATGAACGAAATCTTGTTGCTGATGTGAGTTGCAATGAAGTCATCACCTATGAACCAGAATTGTCCGATGGACAAGCGCCGATGGCGACGATCGTCGCTTACGACTGCGGTATCAAGCGCAACATTCTTCGTTCGTGGCTGAAGAGGGGAGTGAGGGTCCATCGTGTGCCGTGGAACTATGATTTGAGTTCTTCCGACTTGAAATACGACGGACTCTTCCTCAGTAATGGGCCTGGGGATCCCAAGAAGTGCGATCGTACGATCAAGCAGATCCAGTGGGCGATCGAGAAAGATATTCCAACGTTCGGCATTTGCCTCGGCAATCAGCTCCTTGCGCTTGCGATCGGTGGCGACACGTACAAGCTGAAGTACGGACATCGCGGAGCCAATCAGCCGTGCCAAGAATGGAAGGACGGACAGCCGACGAAACGGTGCATCATCACCTCGCAGAATCACGGGTTTGCCGTCAGTGACACGCTGCCAGTCGGTTGGAATATCTGGTTCACGAATGCCAATGACGCAACGGTCGAGGGCATTCGACATGAGTCGGGAAGATTCTCCTCTGTCCAGTTTCATCCCGAGGCGACGCCGGGTCCGGAGGATGCGAATTATTTATTCGATGAGTTTTTGAAGGTCTTGAAATAAAAACATAAACAGGAGCGGGCATTCTGCCCGCGTCGTTTGTGATATTCTGCATCCATGAACTTCATCGTCCTCAGCTCTTCTCGTGGCACCGTCTTCAAGGCTGTGCTCGAACGAATTGCCGATGGATCGCTGACACAGAAGTGTCTCGGACTGATCTCCGATCGCGAGGATCGCGGTTGCGTTTCCATCGCACGCGCTGCAAAGCTTCCTGTTCGCATCGTCGAGAGAAGAAAAGATGAAGATCGCGAGACGTACGATAAGAAAATCCATGCAGCAATTTGTGTTCTCACGAACAACAAAGAAGCTACCCACTACCCACTACCCACTACAAACTGCTACCTCGCCTGCATGGGTTGGATGTTTCTCTTCTCACCGTGGTTCGTTCGAACATGGAAGAACAGGATTCTCAATGTTCATCCATCACTTCTGCCAAAGTATCCCGGTGCTCATGCGCATGATCTTGTTCTTGCCGCAGGTGAAAGAGAGTCAGGAATGACGATTCACTTGATAGACGAAGGCCTTGATTCAGGCACAATACTTGTACAAAAAAAGTGTTCAGTTCAACCGGATGACACCCTCGAAACACTCAAGATTCGGGTCCAGAAACTGGAGTGCGAGTGGTACCCAAAGGTCTTAGGAATGATCGAGTCTGGTGATGTCAAGCTTTGAGAACATTGGAGAGTGAAAAGTGTAGAGTGCCCGCCCGGATGCGGTCGGACGGGGAAAGTGGAAAGTAAAAGTTTCTGACGAAGCATTTGGCAGGTCACTTTTCACCTTACACTTTCAACTTTCCACTTGTTATACATAACCTTCCCCATGCACGTTCCCCTTTGGAATGCTCCAGATCTCGAGTGCGGTTTTCTTGATATCGTTGACCATCTCCGGTGCTCCGCAGACGTAGAGGTCGGTTGCATGTGGATCTTTGATGACCTCAGGAATGAAGTCCTGCACACGGCCACGTTTACCTTTCCAATCAGGGCTGGCTCTACTGAGGCAGAGATGCAGATGGAGATTGGAATGTGATGCTTTCAGTTCTTTGAATGTCTTGGTCCAGAAGAGATCGTCTTCATTCCGTACGCCAAAGAAGAGATGCATCGTTCGTGTGTTCCCGTATTTCAGCGCATCGAGGATGTGTCCCCGGAATGGAGCAATGCCCGCACCCGTTGCGACGAAGAGACAGTCGTTCGTGTTCTGCCTCAGCGTGAAGAAACCGAAGGGACCCTTGATGGTCAGACTGGAACCGACCTCAATTTGCTGCTCCAGCCAGACACTGAACCGTCCTCCTTCTTTCAGCTTCACGATGAAGAGGAGATCAGGTTCGTCTGGAGTGGAGGCGAGCGAGTAGGCACGTGGCTGTAGATCGGTAGGATTGGATAGCACCGGCACGTCGAAGAGGACGAATTGACCTGCCTTGAATGTGAAGCCTTTCGGTCTTTCAAAGACCAGTTCATACACGTTGGGTGCGAGGAGTGTTTTCCTCAGACACGTGATGCTGTAGCTCGGGGTAACCATGATTCAAAGTGTAGTTGAAAGGTGGCTCTTCAAGGAAATCGAATGCGGAAGAAGGCGCATCCAATTGATGACCGCCTGCACGCTTTGATTTCATCAATTGGATGCGCCTTCTTCCTGATGACTCGGCACTGAAAAATCATTGATTTCAGAGAAATCAAGGCGTGGGGGTGGTTCTTTGAAATCAATGATTTTTCAGGCTTCCCTCTGACGAAGTTTGGAACAGATTTTGAAACATATCTTCTCCATCCTCAATCCCATCGACCCATCCACAGAAATCCGAGAGGGGATAGCCGTGATCTCGGATGATCGCGGCGGGACAGCACTGATCCGCATTGCCCATCACCGCATTTGCCGCAGTCGCGAGCTGGTCGGCAACCGCTTCATAGGTCACGCGAAGTTTTTTCCCAAAGAGATCCTTCTTTCCGATCTCACTTCGCAGAGGATCTATTCCGGCGCAGACTAAGGCGAATGCGGTGACGCCGAGACGAGACGGGCGGCAGCAGGAGTCGGAAATAAGAATGGAAAATGGACCCCACTTCGCTCCTGCGGGAGCTTCGAGGGGCAAGAAATTGAATATTGAGAATGACTGCCGTAATTTTCGTATGGATTGAAGTGGATCCCTTGGCCAACCGATGGCAGATCCCGATGCGACATTCGATTGGTCGAGTCCCGCATTCGGACAGAGAATCCTTCCGGTCTTCATTCCATTCGGCTTCAGAGAGGTGAGGAGCGCGAAGGGACAGGTGCCCACAATAGTTCCGTTCATGCGTTTTGTTTCATCCAATACTGCCTGCGTGAATCGTGGATCTTGATTGCATTCCTCGGCGAGTTTCTGTGCCTCCGGCGACGGCTTGATGATCTTCAGATCTCTCTGTGCACCCTCAGTCATCGCGATCGCTTTCGAGGAGACAACGAGAATATCGCCTGAATGTAGCTCGGCGTTCTTTAAAATCTCCTGCACGAAATGATCGCCTTGTTTCAGAATCTTGGTGCGGATGGGGAGGAGAAGCATGCTTGAAGTATAGAGTGGCAGCAGAAGCGAATGCATTCCGATCTTCTCCGTACGTTAGCTGCCGATTTAAATCGGCGGCTAACGACAGAACATTCTTCGGAATTTATTCCGCTTCCCACAACGTCACCAGTGCCTGCGATTGCAGCAGCACAATCTGTCTTGAAGAGTGGTTCACTCCGAGATCCACGGTCTGAAGGTCGATGGCTGCACTCGCGATCGATGTCTTGCTCTCGAAGAGGAGGGCATCTGGAGCGACAGGCAGAAGCATCTTGAGCCCTGTGTGCGGAGGGAGCGAGTAGCGCGTGAAACCGAAGACGGGACTATCGCGTGTCACGTTCGCGATCGGTGCACCCGTGACTTCGGTCCGCTGCCACTCCATCGGAAGGCTGATGCGGATCGCTGCATCGGAGTCATTCGTAATGGATGCGTACCCGGTCGATGCCTTCCTCGCAAGAACGATCCCCATCTTCAGCGGAAGATCGTGTTCGAGGCCAATGGTCGTTGGCAGCGACTCTTGCGCTCTGCTTCGCAGTGTGGAGAAATGGACTCGATCGATGGTACTCAGGAGGAGCAGAACGCCGACGGCTGAGCCTGCGATGAGCAGGTGCATGCCTAGGTGCATCTTTTTTTCCGGCATGGAGCGAATGACGGTTCTGGATTTCCTCGTCTCGGCCACCTTCTTCGAGGTGCTCTTCTTGGATTTCTGCATGGAGTTTTTTTTCTTCCGTACCGACATGGTGCTCATGCTACCTCTATTTGCGGCAACGTCACGAGAATGACCTTGCGGCAGCTTGGGTCCAAGGTTGGATTGATTGAAGATGAAAAGTGGGGTCCAACGGGCGGCGCAGTGCTTCACTTTCTGCTACAATAGTTGCGATGGAATTTAGCCCGCATTCACTCAATCAGATTCTCACGCGCATTCGTGAGCAGATGCGCTGTCCCCAGTGTGGCACCCGTATCTCCGTCGATTTTCCTTCCCTGAAGATGGCAGCGGATGAGTTTCTCTTGCTCCAACTGAGGTGTGAGAGTTGCACGGCCTTCATCGTTCTGCACGTCTTCATGAATGAGCAGCAGAGGCGCATGATTCTGCACGATGGGAAGGAGTCGATGCTCAATGCTTCGTCGACGTTGTCTCTCAGTGAGGACGAGATGAAGACATTGCGTACGGCACTTGAGTCGGCAGATGGATCGTTCGAGAAACTGTTTGGAACGATGAACGAGAAAAAAATCTGAAGAAGACTGATGGTGTATGAAGCGCATTGATCATATTTTTTGTTCAATGAGAACTTTACAACATCGTTTTTTCCGCTAGGATCTGCTCATCATCGGAGTGCCACTCGCGTTTCAGACGAACGCATCGGTCGGCGCTTCGCTCTGTTGTATATGGAAATTCTGGTCAACCGCGGGAAGCATCCCGCTCCCGAGGCAGAATGCCCGCTCCCAAGAATGTAACAATTACTCCTGTTCATTTTCATCTCAATCCGAAAACTTTCCACTTTCCACTTTCAACTTTCCCTGCCTTGCCGGCAGGCAGGCACTTACCACTTTCCACCCTCTACGTATGGCCTTCACCCCCCGCACCTCCGATTCGTTCGATGCTGTTGCACTCAGTGTCGCGAGTCCGGAAGACATTCTCGGTTGGTCTCGAGGAGAAGTCACGAAGCCCGAGACGGTGAACTACCGCACGCAGCGAGCGGAACCGGATGGGCTCTTCTGTGAGCGCATCTTTGGACCGACGAAGAACTTCCAGTGTTTCTGCGGTAAGTACAAGGGCATTCGCTACAACGGAGTCGTCTGTGAGAAGTGCGGTGTCGAAGTCACGCGTAGCATCGTGAGGCGCGAGCGGATGGGTCACATCAACCTTGCGGTGCCGGTCACACACATCTGGTTTCTCCGGAGTTCTCCGTCCCGTCTTGGATTGCTGCTGGATGTCTCGATCAAGACGCTCGAGCAGATCGTCTACTTCTCGGCGTACATCGTCGTCACTGCAGATGAAGACGGCAAAGCAGGAGCGATCAAGGAGCTCATGCAGGAGTACGATGCGCGCAGGAATCAGATCAAGCGTGACCATGACGAAGCCCAGAAGACAATGAAGGAGGGCTCCCCGACGCGCGATCAGCTCGATGCGCTCGACCAAGTGACGGCCGACAAACTGGAGATGCTCAAGATCAATCATAAGGATGCTCTCGAGGACCTCGAGAATCTCCACATTGGTTCTGTCCTGAGCGAGCTGAAGTTCCGTGAGATGAATATGAAGTTCGGTCACCTCTTCCGTGCGGGAACCGGTGCTGAGTCGCTGCGCGAGATTATCGGAGGGATCAATGATGAGAAGCTCGTTGAAGATCTACAGAAGGAGCGACTCCAGAGCAGCGGTCAGCGCCTGAAGAAGGTGATGAAGCGCCTGAAGCTCATCCAGTCACTGAAGCAAGCCAACATCAAGCCCGAGTGGATGGTGATGACCAGAATCCCCGTGCTCCCACCCGACCTTCGTCCGATGGTGCAGCTGGATGGAGGACGCTTCGCTGCCTCTGACCTCAACGATCTCTACAGGCGTGTGATCAACCGAAATAACCGTCTGAAGAAACTCATGAGTATCGGTGCTCCTGAGGTGATCAATCGAAACGAGAAGCGCATGCTGCAGGAAGCGGTCGATACGCTCCTCAATAATTCCGCACGTGCCGGCAAAGCACTCTTCACCGCTGGGGATCGGCGCAAACTTCGATCGCTCTCCGACATGTTGAAGGGAAAGCAGGGACGCTTCCGTCAGAACCTGCTTGGAAAGCGCGTCGACTACTCCGGTCGCTCGGTCATCGTCGTCGGTCCCGACCTCAACATCAATCAGTGCGGACTTCCGAAGGAAATGGCGATGAAACTCTTCAAACCGTTCGTGATCGGCCGCCTGATTCGCGATGAGCTCGCACACAACGTGAAGAGCGCTGAGCGCATGGTTTTCGAGGGGAGCAAGAAGGTCTGGGACATCTTGGAGGAAGTCATCGAGAACAAGTTCGTGCTCCTCAATCGTGCTCCGACCCTGCATCGCCTCGGCATCCAAGCGTTCATGCCTCGTCTCGTGGAAGGTCTCGCGATCCAGCTGCATCCGCTCGTGTGTACTGCATTCAATGCCGACTTCGACGGTGACCAGATGGCCGTCCACGTCCCACTCTCCGATCCTGCACAGAAGGAAGCGAGAGAACTGATGAATGCCGCGAAGAACGTCCTGAAGCCCTCTGCAGGCGAGCCGATCATCACGCCTGTGCAAGACATGGTGCTCGGTTGCTACTTCTTGACATCCATGCATGATGACTTGAGGGGACATGGCATGAAGTTTGGCTCCCCGCGTGAAGCGATTCTCGCTCATGAGCACGAGATTATCGATCTTCGTGCGAAGATCTCTGTCCGTTTTCCGAAGGGAGAAGAAGGTGCATCGGAGTTCATCGATACGACAGCAGGTCGTCTTCTCTTTCAGGAGATTGTTCCGCTGGGACTTGGTCGTATCAACGAGACCCTCAAGAAGGGAGTCCTCAGCAAATTGATTGCTCGTTCATTGGAAGTAGTTGGGACTGATCTCACAGCGAAGTTGGCGAATGATATCAAGAACATCGGTTTCAAGTACGCGACCAACTCCGGTATTTCCATCGCCATTACCGATGTGCTCGTACCGAAGGAGAAGGATGCGATCCTCGATGAAGCGAACGAGAAAGTCCGCAAGATCAACAATCAGTACTGGAAAGGATGGATCACGGCTGACGAACGCTATCATCACGCCATTCGCATTTGGAGTAAGGCGAAGGGTGATATCGCTTCGACGATGATCAAGGCCTTCACGGACGATGGTCAGAACAGCATCACGTACATGATCGATTCTGGTGCTCGTGGTAACTGGGGTCAGATCACACAGCTTGCTGGTATGAAGGGGCTCGTGGCGAATCCGTCCGGTCGCACGATCGAGCTGCCGATCCAGAGTAACCTGAAGGAAGGATTCACGATTCTCGAGTACTTCATCGCCACGCACGGAGGCCGCAAAGGAAAGTCCGATACGGCTCTGAAGACCGCCGAGGCCGGCTACCTCACGCGTCGTCTCGTCGACGCTGTGCAGGACATCGTGATCAAGGAAGGGGACTGTGGATCGACGTTTGGTCACAAGATCACGCGTGCTGATTCCGAGCGCATCGGAGAGAAGTTCGAGAATCGCATCTTCGGTCGCACGCTGAATGAAGATTTGCTTCTTGGGAAGAAAGTCCTCGCCAAGCGCAACGATGATATCGACGCTGATCTCATCGCACTCATCAACGAGAACAAAGTTGCCGAAGTCCTCGTGCGCTCCGTCATCACGTGTCATACCGACGGAGGCATCTGCATCAAGTGTTACGGTCGAGATCTCAGTGACAACAAGCCCGTCAAGATCGGTACACCTGTCGGTATCATCGCAGCACAGAGCATCGGTGAACCTGGTACGCAGCTCACCATGAGAACCTTCCACATGGGAGGTGTCGCCGAAGGATCCGACATCACGCAGGGACTCACGCGTGTCGAAGAAATCCTCGAGGCACGTCCCCCACGAACGCCGGCAACACTCTCCGATATCGATGGTCGCGTGAAGCTGACCCACAAGAGTGGCATCTCAACAGTGCATATCACGGGAGAGCTCCTCGGTCAGGACACCTACTTCATTCCCACCGGTTACCAGGTGATGGTGAAGAAGGGGGATGATGTGAAGGAGCGCACGATCATCGCGAAGGCAGTGTCGGATAAGTCGACCATCAAGATCTCCATTGCAGGCAAGGTCAGCGAGGTCAGTCAGGGGAAGATCATCGTCAAACATGCCGAGATCCAAGAACGCACGTATGAATTTGGTGCGCGAGAATCCATCCTCGTCAAGAACGGAGACATCGTCAGAGCTGGTCAGGCGCTGAATGCCGGACACTACAATTTGCAGGAACTGCTCGAGAAGCAAGGCAGTTACGCCGTGCAGAACTACATCGTGCAGGAGGTGCAGCATATCTACGCTTCCCAGGGACAGACCATCAATGACAAACACCTGGAGATCATCGGTCGTAAGATGTTTAGCAAGGTCCGCATCGTTGATGGAGGTGATACCACACTACTTGCTGGTGAAGTTGTGGATATCGCAGACTTTCGTCGCGCGAATGGTGCTCTGCTCAAGATCAAATCCAAGAAAGAGAAGAAGGAGGCGACGTTCGAGCAGTTGCTGCTCGGCCTGACTCGTGTCTCGCTTGCTACCGAATCGTGGCTTGCAGGAGCGTCCTTCCAGGAGACCATCCGCGTGCTCGTCGAAGCAGCAACGACCGGCAACGTCGATTATCTGAAGGGTCTCAAGGAGAACGTGATCATCGGTCGTCTGATTCCTGCGGGAGAGACCTACCGGAAGAGGTTTGAAGAGGAAGAAGCCAAGAAGAAGAAAAAATAATCTCCTCCCCCTTTACTCCCAGTCGTTCAGCCACTACCATCTACCCCCACATGCCTACCATCAATCAACTCGTTCGTCACGGTCGTGTCAGTCAGACTCGTCGAACGAAGGCTCCGAATCTCCAGCACACGTGGAATGCGCTCAAGATGAAACGTGTGAAACTTGTCAAAGGTGCTCCTGTGAAGCGTGGAGTCTGTCTGAAGGTCACGACGATGACGCCAAAGAAGCCGAACTCCGCTCTCCGGAAGATCGCACGCGTGCGTCTGACGAATGGGGAGGAAGTCACAGCGTACATCATGGGTGAAGGGCACAACTTGCAGGAACACTCCGTCGTCCTCGTCCGCGGCGGTCGTGTGAAAGATCTCCCAGGTGTTCGCTATCACATCGTCCGCGGTGTTCTCGACACCGAAGGCGTGCGTGATCGCAAGCAGGGACGTTCGCTGTATGGTGCGAAGAAGCCGAAAAATAAGAATTAAGAATTAGGAAGTAAGAAGTAAGAATTCGATTTTTCTCATCCTCATTTTTCTCCACCTTGTCAGCTTTCATTCCTAATTCCTAATTCTTACTTCTCCTTACGCTCCTCATTCCCATGTCAACCCTTCCGAAGCAATATATTCCCAAAGGCTCCGATCCTCTCATCGAGAAGTTCATCTGCTGCGTGATGAAGCAGGGGAAGAAGTCGATCGCACGTCGCATCTTCTCGGATGCACTGGATATCATCAAGACGCGCACCAAAGACGCTCCGATGGATGTCTTTTCGAAGGCTCTCCTCAATACGACGCCCTTGGTCGAAGTTCGCCCCAAGCGCATCGCCGGTGCGGTGTATCAAGTACCGACCGAGGTTCCTGCGAAGCGCCAGCAGTCCCTGTCGATCCGTTGGATCCTGACCGCTGCCAGATCACGCAAAGGTGCTCCTATGGCCGAGAAACTCGCTCTCGAACTGCTTGAAGCGTCCGCCGAGCAGGGTGCTGCCGTGAAGAAGAAAGAGGATGTGTACAAGATGGCGCAGGCCAACAAGGCCTACGCGCACTTTGCCAAAATGGGCTGAGCATTGTTCCTAGAGAAATTGCACTTGATTGCATTGTACTTTTGTAATACAATTGTCATACACTTCCCATTTTCCCATGCGTTCTGTTCTCAGTATTTCGGGTCCACCAAAGAAATTACAGATGATTAAAAAGAAGGCCAAAGAGGAAGGGTTGACGATCAGTGCCTATGTTATTCGAATTTTTGATGAAGGTGAAACGATGATTTCAGAGGAAGAACTTCTGCAAGATGTCCGTCAGAATCGTAAAGATATTGCTGCCGGTCATTATCGGATCATGGGTCCGGGTGATAAGATCGAGGACTTTCTTTCCCTAGACGAATGAAGATCCGACATATCATCTTTGCCCCAAAGTTCGATAAGCGCTGGAAAACACTTCCTCGTGAGACTAAGGATAGTGCAAGAAAGGCGATGACGCTGTTTCAGGAAAATGCTTTTCATCCCTCTTTGCGACTCCATGATCTCAGCGGAAAACTTCGGAATCTCTGGAGTATTTCGATTGATCGAAGGAACCGGATTATTTTTGAAGTACAGAAAGATACTGCCATCTTGCATTCCATTGGCTCCCACGCCATTTACGGCAAGGTGTAAGGCATAAAATCACTTTCCCTCTCTCGCAAGTTTCCCTATAATGCCGCGGCTGGTTGTGGGTGTGAAGCCTGAAATCAGATGTTTCTCCTTTTTATCCTTTCCCGTGTTACATGGCGATATGGTTGAATGGTTTGCATGCATCTATCGACGGTCTCGCTTGCGTAACCATATAGCCATGTAACCATGTAGCCATTCATCTTATGGACTTAAAGAACGTACGCAACATTGGCATCATCGCCCACATCGATGCGGGGAAGACGACGACATCCGAGCGCATCCTCTTCTACACGGGAAAGAACTACAAGATCGGCGAGGTACACGAGGGTGAGGCGACGATGGACTGGATGGAGCAGGAGCGTGAGCGCGGCATTACGATCACGTCCGCTGCGACCCAGTGCATGTGGAAGTCCAAGTTCAACGGAGCCGATATCACGACGGTCATCAACCTCATCGACACCCCAGGCCACGTGGACTTCACGGCCGAAGTCGAACGCAGTCTCCGTGTGCTCGACGGAGGTGTTGCGGTCTTCGATGGTTCGCAGGGTGTAGAGCCACAGTCCGAGACCGTGTGGCGTCAAGCCGATAAGTACGCTGTTCCGCGTCTTGCCTTCGTCAATAAGATGGACAAGATCGGCGGGGACTTCGGAATGTCCCTCAAGAGCATCCACGACCGTCTGAGTAAGAATGCTGTTGCCATTCAGCTTCCGGTCGGTCAGGAGAGCGATTTCAAAGCGATCATTGATTTAGTCGAAGAGGAGATGGTGACTTTCTCTGGAGAACATGGCGAAAAGCACGTCCATGCGCCGATCCCAGACGACATGAAGGAGGAAGTGAAGAAGTACCGACTGATCATGATGGAGAAGGCCGCAGAGGGAGCGGGGGAGGAACTCATGGACAAGTTCCTGAATAACGGAACGCTCACGAAAGACGAGGTCAAAGCTGCCTTGCGTCAGGGGACCATCAGCGGCAAGACGTTCCCCGTTCTCTGCGGATCGTCGCTGAAGAATATGGGTGTCCAGCTCGTGCTCGATGCCGTCGTCAACTACCTGCCGACCCCGCTTGATGCACCTCCGGTGAAGGGTGTGAATCCGGATGATGGTAAGGAAGAGATTCGAAAGCCTGATAACAATGAGCCGCTTGCCTGTCTCGCCTTCAAGATCGCGACGGACCCCTTCGTTGGCAAGCTCACCTTCGTCCGTGTGTACTCCGGCATCCTGAAGTCTGGTTCGTACGTCGTGAATACGCGTACCGGCAACAAGGAACGCATTGGTCGTTTAGTCCGTCTGCATGCCAATAATCGCACGGAGATCGATCAGATCGAGGCAGGGGACATCGGTGCCGTCATTGGACTCAAGGACACGCGCACGGGCGATTCACTCTGCGATGAAGCCAAGCCCATTCGCTTGGAGAGCATCACATTCGCTGAACCTGTCATTTCGATTGCGATCGAACCAAAGACGAAGGGTGATCAGGAGAGGATGGGGATGGCATTGCAGAAATTGACGGAAGAAGATCCCACACTGCGTGTGCGCACCGACGAAGAGACGAGCCAGACAATCCTCGCTGGGATGGGAGAACTGCACCTCGATATCATCATGGATCGCATGCGTCGCGAGTTCAAAGTCGAGAGTAACTCGGGTAAGCCGCAGGTCGCCTACCGCGAGACCGTACAGAAGTCCGTTGAGCATGAGGAGAAGTACATCAAGCAGACGGGTGGTCGTGGCCAGTACGGTCATGTCCTCTTCACGATTTTTCCGCAGGAACCTGGCAAAGGGTACGAGTTCGAAAACTCTGTCGTTGGCGGTCGCATTCCGAGGGAGTACATCACGCCCTGTGACAAGGGCTTTCAGGAGGGCCTCAGCCGTGGTGTCCTTGCGGGCTTCCCGATGGTGGACATCAAAGTCGAGCTCACGGACGGCAGTTCTCACGATGTGGACTCATCTGAGATGGCCTTCAAGATCTGTGCGTCGATTGGCGTGCAGGCGGCCGCCCGCAAGGCGGACCCTGTGTTGCTGGAACCCATCATGAAGGTCGAGGTCGTTTGTCCGGAAGAGTACTTCGGAGATGTGATGGGGGATATCAGCTCACGTCGTGGTCTCATCAAGGACACGGGCAACCGTGGAATGGCGAAGACTGTGCTCTGCGATGTGCCGCTGGCTGCGATGTTCGGTTACGCGACAGAGCTTCGCTCCATGACCCAAGGTCGTGCGAGTTATTCCATGGAACCGAGTCACTATGCGAAGGTACCGCGTAATGTGGCTGAGGAGGTCATCGCGGCGCGGGCAGGTGGAAAGTGAACACGGTTCAAATTCGTGAAGGACATCTTTCTCTGTAGGGACAGTTCCTGCATTTTTCTGCGCTTGGCGATGCGCGAAAGTCACTCTGCTCGATACTGCCTTGCAGCAATCGAATAGACGTGAGTGCATCGTGGAGCTGTGAAGGGTTGCGGTTGGTGATGCGTTCGACGAGTCCGTCTTCGGTGAGGAAGAGGAGGACGAGCTCTGCGATGGGCTCATGCCACTGCTCCGCTGCTGCGAGTGCATAGATGCTCAGCTGTAGGTCAGCATCGACTTCCTGTTTGGATGTTGGCTGCGAGGTCTTGTAATCGATGATCCGCAGGCCTTCGCGTATTCTCTCAACGCGATCGAAGCGGCCGGAGAGCACAAGTGTTTCCGTCTCGTCTCGTTTGGGATCTTCTAGGGTGAACTTGAACCCAGATTCGATACTCACGATCTCTCGCGGTTCACGCTTCCACCATGTGAAGTAGTCTCGCAGGATCGTTTCTCCACGGAGCAGGGCAGAATCTCTCGCCGCGCGGCTCTCGTAGCCTTCGCCGATGAAACACTCGCGAAAGATGGTGAGGAGTGTGGTGAGGTCGAGTGATGGAGAGACAGGTTTCTTCTCCTCGTGATCGGTGAAGAGCGCGAGCTGTTTCTTTGTTACAGGAATCTGCTTGTTGTGCATCTCCAGCTCACCGAAACGCTTCAGTGTGTTATGGATGCTGGAGCCGAAGCTCTCCCCGGCACTGATGCGGCGTGGGACTTTCTTGATCACTGCATACTCGTACTGCTTGGGACATCGACGGTACATCTGCAGCTGTGAGTACGAGAGCGCCATAGGACTATTCTATCCTCTTATGCTGCCAATGTTTTGTTCGGTTGCTCGTTTTGAGTCACCAGTGGCGGTACGACGGGTTCATAGGTGGGTTGTGTCGCTGGTTGCTCATTCGTGGGTGCCTTGGTCTTCGGTGATTGATCCTTCACAGCTCCTTGTTTCCCGATTTCGTACGCGAGCTGTGTAACGCCGATGGTACTGGCAAGCACGAGCATCCATTTCAGGAATTGACGACCCCACCCCTTGATCGTAGCACCTGCTTCTTTTCCCTTCTCTCCAAACCAGCTTCGGACTTTGCCAATGAACGTGAGGATACCGAGTCCAGCAGCACCGACGACGACGGGCTTGAGGGAAAGGGGCAGTGCATCGAACGCCTCTTTTCCCTTCTGCACGCCGCTACCCGCCAGATCCATTCCGCCTGATCCAAGAGAGCTTACAGTTTCGGTTGTCACGCGCAGTGCGGTCTCCGTTTTCGTTTCTATTACTTGCTGCAAATCATCGAGTGCTGGGCAGAGTGGTCCAAGTTGTTGAAATTCTGGTTCAGAGCGAATCTCTCGAATATTCTTCGCAAGATCTGTACGTAGGACGGCTCGGTTCAGTCGATCGAGTGCGAGGGAGACGATGGGATGTTCTCCGGCTTTCTCTGCCAGCTGCTCTTTGATTGTCGCTAATTTTGCGAGTTTGTCTGGTGGTAGTGCGGAAACGGTATCGTTGTTTTCTCGTGGGGCGACTGCCATAGAATGGGAGGGGAGAGAATAGTGGTCTACGTTGGAACGCTCATGGTGTCTGTCTTCGAGGTGAATTTTCTGGTGGTTGGATCGAAGGTCCAGAGCTTGTTGTCTACTGATGTGAGCGTGCTCATTGCTTCGGGTGTGAGCGCCTCAAGAAGCTTCATGTTCTCTCGGACGTACAGTGTTCCGGCGCCATCGGCATCGAAGGTCAGTTGGATACTGTTCTGTCCCAATTGATCCTTCTGTGCAATGACAATCTTTCCAAAATTCGTAGGACGCGATTGATGCATGATTTCATTGATCACCGCCGCAAGATCAACGTTCGAATCCTCTGGTAGGCGGACAATCTTCGTTCCATTTTTTCGCCACTCAAGTGTGGTGTCCTCGTTCGCAGGATCAAGAATCACTGTCTGCACATTCGAAAGCGATTGCTTCGATGTGAGTAATGCTTTCGCCGGATTCGTCGCTGGATTTCCCTCGTCGTCAACATCCGTTGTACGGATATGCAGCTGTACAGGCCCATTCAAAGGCCTTTCGATGGAGCGCTTTTCGTCGAAGGTGACGACGATGTCGGCTCCTTCCGCAATGTTCCACAACGGATTCGATGCTATCTTCTGCTTCAGGTCTTCGGTTTTCTGCGATCGGAATCTGCTGAGCGTCTCCTCAGGATGGAGCAATGCAGAGAGCGTCACCTCGACGATCTCCGTTGCGTCTGTGCGCACCGCCTGTACGCTCTCCACGAATGTTCTGGTGAGTTCTCCTGCGGATTTCTTCGGATCTGTTTTCAGTTCCTCCCACTCCGTATCTTCGATTGTCCCATTGAAGATGAATCCTGGAGCGTTCTTGATGGCATCGCGGATCTCCATGACCGAGAGGTTCCTCTTTGCGATGTCGATGCCGTACGTACCCAAACCGAATGGGAAGATGATATTTTTGAGGAAGGGGGGCAGACTCTCTGCCGAGGCGACGACACTGAGCACCGGTCTTGTGATCGCATTCGGAAGGAAATTGAGAACGGAGCTCACCGCACCATTGATCTTTGCATTCAGCCATGATGTTTTCTTTGGAGTGACGGTTGGCACGACCGTATTCACTGCAGTGGCGATCGCTGGTACTAGTACATTCTTCACGATCGCAAGCTGAGGATTCATCGCTGTGAGGGCGGGCTCCAGATCTACGAAGGCTTGATGCACATCCTTCGTGAGTGTCGGTATTTTTTTTGCTGCGATTGTTTCCGCAAACTCCTTCAGCGTTTTCAATACTTCGATATGGTTGTGCGTTGCATCGATCATGGCTTTTCTGAGTGCCTTTGGATCCTTACTTTCTGCATGGACCACTAATGTTTCTACAGTAGGAGCTTTCTCCTTTGGGGTATTCATTCCTGCCTCTGTTGGTTTGTTGATGGTCATGTGTTTATGTTGCAGCTTTGTCAGAACCATTCCCCTTGTCTGAGGATGCAACAAGCGGCTTATCTTTTGCTGGCTTCTCCGCAGCTTTGAGTGTGAGAGCCTGCTTTCCCCTTTCCCTCTTCTGTGCCTGTGCGAGCGTTGGAGGGACGAAGCTGGATCCTGTCTTCCCTAGGAGTTCTCGGTAGTCCTTTTCATAGAGCTCTTGCTCCTTCACGGTCATCGGTGGGATGTGCGAAGCAATACGCAGTGCCAAGGCAATCTCTGCGATGGAATTGCTGGTGTCGAATCCTTTCAACATCGGCATCAGGCTCTCGGTGATCCTAGCAACTGCGCCGACGAGCTTTGCTACGACGAAATTCGACTGATCGCCGAGGACTCCCTTGAATCCAAAACTTGCAGCAATGGTTGACAGATCTCCTATCTTCTTCTCTACTACGACGGTCCTGATCGTATCGATGATGTTGTTTGCCATCTCCGATCCACTCGTCTTCTCGTGCACACCATCTCTCTTGTTCGGATCAAGCCTCTCCCGTAGGTGAGACAATTTTCCTCGAAATGTAGTGCGTATGAGGATCTTGAAGATGATTTCCTCTTCTCTCGTGTCCAGGTCTTCGATGAACTTGTCGATCGCACTCTGGGGAACATCTCCTCCATTCTTTTGCATCGATACGATCAATGCGTCGATGGCTCCGTTGATCTTCTCTTCGGAGATTTCCTTCCTGAGTTCCTCCAAGTGTTCCACCGTGGTCTGTGCCTTCACCTCGGGCGTTTCCTTCGGCTTATTTGTTTCTACTGGATCTGGTGGCATGGGGAGGAGGGGAATTAGGTGAGAGCGACGGTGGCTTTGTTCACGATCATCAGGTAATTCTGCATCTCCTCACTCCACGACATCCCTTCGGCCTCGGTGAGGATGCCTTCCAATTTCTGCACCTGCTCCGGTGTCATCTTTGGCAGATTCTGGGCCCAGTACGCACGCTCACTCTCGGTGAGGAGGGGGCTTGTGTGCACTTTCATGAGCAACGGTGAGAGATCCATATGTTTTTTGATGTTTCTGTACAGATATTATACCTCATTTTCTGTTTTTTTGGAAGCTACTGCCTGCTCTCCTTCTCAGGTAAACTTCCTCGCGTTTTCCCTCCCTCTTCCATGCGAGTCGAACACTTCGAAAAAGGCATCTCGTACAATGCCGATGAGTTGATTTTGCTCGCCAAGAAACTCGGGCGTCTCGCTACCTACTGCCGTTTTCTAAAGAATGATGGCTCGTCGATTCGGGTCGAAGCGGAGCGTCGTGATACGAAGAAGAACAGCGATCAGGTGAAGGTGATGGTGACCGTGCACCTTCCAAAGGAAGTACTCCGTGTCGAGTCACGGAAGAATCTTGCGATAGAAGCGATCGACAGCTGCATGGAGAAATTGGAAGAGCAGGTCAAGCGGTACAAGGAGATGCACACCGGACGCTCTCGGGCGCATCAGGCCGCGAGGAAGAGGGGGAAGAGTGTGGATTAGTGCCTTATTTTTTTGCTCCCTTCTCTTTTCCCGCAGCTTTCTCGTCTGTCTTTCCGGCAGCAGCCGGAGCTCCTGCGACAGGAGCAGCACCCTCTGCAGTGGTTGCAGCACCCGCGGCAGTCTCACCTTCGGCGGCAACAGGGGCAATCACCTCGATCACTTCTTCCTTCCGTGGCTCTTGGACAGTGACGAGGATCATCTCGGGAGCGGATTTGATCGTGACACCCTTGGGAATGACGAGCTTGGCCACCGTGATGGAATCACGAAAGTTCTCGAGGACGCTGATATCGATGGTGAATCCTGACGGGAGGTCACTCGGGAGACAGGTGACTTCGATGTTGTCATGCACGGTCACGAGCACGCCGCCGAGACCCTTCACTGCTGGAGATTCGCCCGTGACGATCACGGGGACATGGGTCGTGACTTTCTTCGTCATATCGACCGCGTAGAGATCCACATGCTCCTCCTTATCCGACACAGGATTGAAGCTCATTGCATGGATGAGACAGGGGATCTTCTTGCCATCCAAGGTCACATCGATGAGGGTGTTCTCGCCCGCCTTCACGAAGACGGTGTGCAGTTCCTTCAGGGAACATGTCACCATCGTGTTTTTGGCTTTTCCACCGTAGATGACACCGGGAACATTCCCTGCTTTGCGGAGGGAGACCGGGTTCTCACTCTTGGTGCGAGGTGCTGCGGTGAGGGTGATCGTTTCCTTGATCATAGCCGGCATACTGTAGTGATGAGGATGGGCTTGGTCAAGTACAGCTGATATTGTCGGCTTGAGCCTTGATGGACATTGTCAAAATTTATGGAAGTGCTCTAGAATCCGCAACTATGCCTCTGCAGCACTCCAGCTCCGAATTGTTTGTCAAAAAACTTCTGCAGGAAGCAAATATCAGAGTCGGCGGCGATCAGCCGCAGGATATCCATGTTCATGATCCGGCATTTTATGCGCGAGTTCTGACGGAAGGTTCACTCGGTCTTGGCGAGTCCTATATGGACGGCCAGTGGGATGCCAATCAACTGGATGTCTGCATCGAGCGTGTGATTCGTGCGAACCTCGAACGACATGTGAAGTGGAATCGCCATACCGTGTGTGCCCTTCTGCAGGCGATATTCACGAACATGCAGAGCAAACATCGATCGAAGCAGGTCGCGGAGAAGCACTATGACGAATCTGGGGTTCTCCCTGAGGCTCTTCTTGACCCCTACAATCAGTACACTTGTGCTTACTTTGATGAAACCGATGATCTGAATGAAGCCCAGCAGAAGAAACTCGATTTGATCTGTCGCAAATTGCAACTGAAGGACACTGATCGTGTTCTTGACATCGGGTGCGGATGGGGAGGCTTTGCCAAGTTCGCGGCGGAGCACTACGGTTGTCATGTCACTGGCATCAGTATTTCAAATGAGCAGATCAAGTATGCGCAGGAATTTTGCCAAGGTTTGCCCGTGGATATTCAGTACTGCGATTACCGTGATCTTGATGGCAAGTACGATAAGGTCCTTACCTGCGGAATGGTCGAACACGTGGGTCCGAAAAATTATCGTAGGCTCCTCCAAACCATTTGCGACCATCTGAGTGACGATGGTCTCTATCTTCTTCATACCATCGGGAGCAATACTTCTTTGTCTGCGGGTGATCCGTTCTTTCATAAGTACATTTTTCCCAATGGCATTTTACCTTCTCTGGAACAAATTGATCGGGCGAGGGATGGACTTCTCACCCTGCACGATGTTCAGAACCTCGGTGCTCACTACGATCCTACTCTCATGGCTTGGAATGAGAATTTCAAAAGAAATTGGCCGAGCATCGCCAATCTATACGATGAACGATTCCGACGGATGTACGAGTACTATCTCCTCTCGAATGCGGGAGGATTCCGTGCTGGCTCCATGCAGCTCTGGCAAATGGTCTTCTCGAAAGTGGGTCACGTGATGGATTATCGAGGGCCGAGGTGATGAGAGAAGAGAGTCGTCAAGCTCAGCAAGCATCCTACACATCAGTAATTTCAGAGAACCACCCCTCGCCATGATTTCTCTGAAATCACTGATGTGTAGGAAGAATACATTTCATGATCAGGCCTTCTTCCACTTCCAAAAGTATTTCATGGCACTCGCTGCGTGGATCCACGTCATTCGTCGTCTGAGCAGAGAAAAGAGGCTTGATCCGGACAAGCGCATGCGGCGGTCGAGGACATGGATCTGTGGAAGGTAGAGAACGTTCTTCCCTGCGAGCGCTGCCCTCTTGCATAGATCGATGTCTTCGAAGAAGAGGAAGAAGCGTGGATCAAATCCGCCGAGAGATCGGAAGAGATCAGTTCGCATCAGGAGACAGGCACCGACGAGCCAATCGACGTGGATGATCGTGTGGCATCGCATGCTCTGCATCACTTTTTCGTACTCTGCATGCCATTGTTTCGGGAAGATGCGCTTTCTTACAAGATCAAAAAAGGTGGGAAACATTCGTGCTGATGGTCGGATCGATCCGTCGGGGTAGACGAGCGCAGGCCCGACGATGCCCGCACGTGGGTGTGTGCGGAGAGTCGTGAGCATGTGTTCCAGTGCATCCGGAGGGAGCACATTATCCGGATTCACGATGAGCAGGTATTCGCCACGTGCGAACTGCAAGGCGACGTGGTTGTTGCTTCTTCCATATCCGAGATTGCCTCGCTCTTCGACCATCCGCACCGTTGGCATGTTTCCGAGTTGCGCGCGGAGGAAGGCGATCGATTCGTCGTCAGAATGATTGTCGACGACGAGGATCTCCAGTTCATCTGCGATCATTTGCTCTCTCAGCGCATGCACGCATCTCACCGTATCGCGGTGGGAGCGGTAGTTGAGGACGATGGCGGAAACCAATGGATAATTGACAATGGACAATGGACAATTGAGAATGAGACATTCTTCATTATCCATTCTCCATTCTCCATTTGCCAGAGCGATCTTCAGCAAGGGCTGCCCTTCGAAAACGTGTTAGTAAGGTTCCCTCAGAGCCGGGCGTCTATCGCTGGCTCGATGCGCATGGAAAGGTGCTGTACATCGGCAAAGCAAAGAATCTCAAGAACCGCATGCAGACGTATGTCCAAGACGGGTTGAAACGTTCCGCATGGACCGAGATCATGGTGCGGCAGATTGCAGATTTTGATGTGACCGTTGTTCGTAGCGAAATCGAAGCGCTCATCCTCGAGAATAACCTGATCAAAGAGTTGAAACCGAGATACAACATTCTGCTCAAAGATGATAAAGGCTACGTGTACGTGCGTGTTTCGCTTCGGAACCCTTATCCGAGTGTGGAGATCGTGAGACGGCTCCAGAAAGACGGCGCACGGTACTTTGGTCCTTTCCTCGGTGTGAGAGATACCGAGCACACGCTGAAACTCCTCGACGATATTCTTCCGTACCGCGCTTGTCGTAGATCTCTCGATGCACTGAACAAGGCGCATGGAGGGGCAACGGAGCATGCGGCTCCTTGTCTTGATTTTCAGATCGGTCGGTGCTGTGGACTCTGCATGGGGGCGCTGACGCAGGTTGAGTACCGTCGGCGTATCGATGAGTTGGTCAGTTTCTTCCGCGGAAACCTTGCGACCGTCAAACGCATCGCGAAGGAGAAGATGGAGCGTGCTGCTTCTGATCGCAAGTTCGAACAGGCGGTGACACTGAGGGACGCACTTCGATTCATCGAAGGACTGGAGCAGCGGCAAGCTGTGTCAGATCCCATGGGCGATGATCTCGATGTGTTCGGCATTGCGCTCCAGAGCGGCAAAGCGCAGGTGGTGCTGCTTCGACAGCGTGGGGGGAAATTGATCGAACACGTTGGTTTCGCACTCTCCGGTGACGCCGAGACTGCCGCGGTGGCACTCGAACAATTTCTTCCGCAGTATTACGAGCAGACGGAGGACCTTCCGGACACCATCATCCTGCGCGATGCTCCCGATGCGAAACAATCTCTAGAGGCATGGCTTCGTGAGAAGCGTGGTAGAGGGGTGAGCATCGTCGTGCCTGAACGTGGGAAGAAATCGAAACTTCTCGAGATGGCGGAGCGCAATGCAGAGGAGAAGGTGCGGCAGCAATTCGCCGCATGGGAAGCAGAGGCGCAGAAAGGAGAAGAGGCTCTGAGAGGTTTGCAGGAGTTGCTTCATCTTTCAGCGCCACCGAAGCGCATCGAAGGCTACGATATCTCGCATCTTGGCGGGACGGCGACGGTGGGGAGTATGGTGGTGATGCTCAATGGGAAGCCAAAAAGAGAGCATTATCGCTCGTTCAATATCACCTCCGTCACTTCTGGCAATATCGACGATTACAAGTCGCTTGCGGAGGTCCTCAGGAGGAGGCTGAAGTATCTTGTACAGAGCGGGAAAAAGCAGGAAGCGTTCTGGAATGAACGCGGGTTGTCATTCGGAAAAGCCCGTAAAGAGGAGCAAAAAATAATCGACGAGATTGTCCAAAATAACGACAAATATCTAGGTTCTCATGATCTCGATTACCGGAGATTCCTCTTGGCTAGGAGAGATAAAAAAATTATTGCGATGGCACAGCTGTATTCGTACGACAAAAACGTTCCGACAATTCGAACGGTGTGGGTGGATGATGCAGAGCGAGGGCATCGCCTCGGGCAATTTCTGATTCGGAAAATGTTGAAAAGCGTTGCAAAAGCGAAAGTCTATGCAACGATTCCGAAGGAGCTCGAGGAATATTATGGCGAGCTTGGATTTCGTTCCGTGCTCAAAGGGCCTCAGGTTTTGGAGGATTTGTTGGATCGTTTTCTGAAGGAAGATACGATTCCCGAACGAGGTCTTATCGTAATGTATGAGGCGAAGAAACATGTGATCGATGAGTCCTTCACCTCCACACCCGATCTTCTCCTGATTGACGGCGGCAAAGGCCAACTGTCAGCTATCGTGAAAGTGTTGCAGGAGCTTGATTTGAATATTCCAGTTGCAGGACTTGCCAAGCGGGAGGAAGAAATTTTTTTGCCAGATCAACCGGTGTCGCTGCTCGTCAAGGAAGGCTCTGAAGCTCGTTTTCTCCTGCAACGACTGCGTGACGAAGCCCATCGCTTTGCGAATCTGAAACGTGAGAAACGGCTCACTGCCTCACTCTTCGAGTCGGCGTTGGATTCTGTTGAAGGGATTGGCGACATCACGAAGATGGCACTCCTGAAGAAATTCGGATCGTTCGATGCGGTGATTGCAGCAGCGGATCAAGAGTTGCTTGGGATACTGAATACAACGCAATTCGAGGCACTGAGAAAGAAATTCCCGATGCAGTAAATGTTGCAGTATTTTTCGTTTGAATAGAGAGATCATTCTGGATCCCATTATTCTTTGGTGGAGTACACAGAAGCTGCAGACATGAGCAATGCGTAGACTGTTCTCTGCTTCAACCTTGACGGTCCTCATCCCCGACCCTTCTCCTGCCTGCGGGCTGGAGAAGGGCGCACTGTTTTTGGTACAACACAGGCCACCTCCTCTCCACATCAGCTTGCCCTGAGTCCATCGAAGGGTGGAGAGGAGGACGGGACCTGCCTGCCGGCAGGCAGGGGTGAGGACCGGAATGAGGCATCCAAAATGCTGCTCCAGCAAAGAATGATGTGATCCAAAGGCAGGGTCAGCCTTCAATTCTTTCTGCTAGACTGTCCTACCCCATGTCAGAAACTCCTTCCGCCCTACGGCTTAGGTCACTGCATCCTGAATTCGGCATCCCGGATGTGGATATCCGTCCGTATGTAGAGGATGTTCGTAAACATGGGCTTTCAACTCTCAATGGCCTTGGACTTGATCCCAAGACTCGGAGAAATGTTCTCACAGCACTTTTGATTGAGAGAATGTGGGGATATAACGAACGTTCCGAGGAGCATCGGCAGGACACATTTGGTCTAGAACCCTCCGATTGCGATTCTCTGAAGAGCGTTGTCTCTGAGGGCACATTTAGAGAGATTGTGAGGAAATTTCAGTCGGTGACTGAGGCGCACCTTCTTGTGGCTTCGGAATGCTGCTCTGTTGAATCGGATGCGATCGTTGAGGAACTTAAAAACACTGAATTTCTCGATGCAAGGAATGAAATGCAAGTCGCTTTTCCCGACCGATTCAATCTTGGCATTGAAAATGCCAACATGATGGGATGGGAGTCGATTCATCAGCTTCCGTACCTACATCGCAAGCAATGTCCTTCTGAATTAATGTTATCCTCTGATGAGTATCAGAAGCTTGCTGCACGCAATATTACTAGGCTCTCCCCTAGGAGATTAGAATTTTCTGAGGACGTTTAGGAGAGCATTATACATGTTTTCGTTTCGGTGATTGAATCGGAATTCACACTCTTTTAAATAGAGACTGAATTTGTGCGAA
>JAHFJR010000015.1 GCA_023245775.1 Candidatus Peribacteria bacterium
AATGGCTCCGCCGACTCCACAAAAGCGACAAAAAATCATCTTTGCAGACATAAACATGATGGGAAGAGCTAGTAGAAGCCAAATTCTACTCTCTCACCCACACACTTCTGGTCCATTACCAACTGCTGCGACTACTCCTCCTGCTCCAACTCCCCCAGTTGCTACTGCACCCTTGACGCCTCGTTAATCAGAACCTCAAGACAGAGCATCACGAAGTGCCTCCATCCATCTGGAGCTCCTCGTTGCTTGTCTGTATGCTCTCGCCATGTCCCCTACCCTCCTCCTCGGCGCACCCGTCGCCGATGCACTGCTTCGTAGCCTGAAACCGGACATCGAGGAGCTGAATCCGAAACTCGTCGTCGTGCAGGTCGGGGAGGATCCCGCAAGTACCAGTTACATTCAACAGAAACTGAAGAGTTGCGACCGTGTTGGTCTGCGCCACGAGCACAGACATCTGGATGAGAAAACTCCGCTTCCGGAACTGATGCAGAAGATCGAAGAACTGAATCATGACCGTGATGTCACGGGGTTCATCGTGCAATTGCCGCTGCCAAAACATCTGCAACTCTACGTACCAGACATCATCAAGGCCATCGACCCCATGAAAGACATCGATGGATTTGGTGCCTATAACCTCGGCAAGATGTTCCTCTCGAGCGAATTCGAGCATCTGCCACCGGCCACTCCAGCGGGAGTCATCGAACTATTGAAGTCGTACAAGATCGAGATCGAAGGCAAGCACGTCGTCGTCGTAGGACGCAGCAACATTGTCGGAAAGCCACTCGCGATCATGCTCGTCAACCGAGGCGCTACGGTAACGATCTGTCATAGCCGTACGAAGCATCTCGCTGAGCTCACGCGACAAGCGGACATTCTCGTCGCTGCAGTGGGCTCGCCCAAGATGATCACGAAGGACATGGTGAAGAAGGGTGCAGTCGTGATCGATATCGGCGTCTCGAGAGTCAACGGCAAACTCTGTGGTGACGTGGATTTTGAGGCCGTAGCAGAGATCGTCTCGGCGATCACACCCGTTCCGGGGGGTGTAGGACCCATGACTGTGGCGAGTTTGATCAGGAATTGCGTGGTGGCGAAGAGGAGACAAGCAGTGAGGTAGGAGAAATCAGAGCAGTGCGGAAGCGATCCCAAAGTAGATGAGAATGCTCATCATGTCTTGGAGAATCGTTGCGATGGGACCGCTGGCATCCGCAGGATCAAGTGAGTGCCTTGCAAAGACCAAGGGAATGAGAAGGCCGGTACAGAGCGAAGAACAGATTGAAGCAATGAGTGAAACCGAGAGAACGAATGCCATGTAGACATCATCCGTGAAGAGGATATACGAAGAAAAAAGGAGAATCCCGAGCACGAGGGCAATGGAGACGACGACGATGGCATGCCTCAGGAAATATCGCCGGACGGGAAGCGATTGCTCCGTCGCAAGATCTCGGATGATGTAGGCCTCCATCTGCGTGCCTACGGCGTCGCTCATATACACGATGAGCGGAATGAAGGAAGCCAACACCAGATTCTTCGACAGTGTTTGCTCAAAAAATCCGATGATCTTCGCAGCAAATAAACCGCCGATGAGCCCTAGGAAAAGCCATGGAATGCGATGACGGAAGGAGGTGAACAGCGGCAACGTGAGCACGGTGGCATGCAGCGCATCGGGATGGGTGATGCCGACCCTCTTGAGCGTATCCTCGTGCATCTCCTTATGGAGAATCGAGAGAATGGAGTCGGAGCTGATCTCCCCGAGAAAAACGCCGCTCATGTCCACCACCGGAACGGCCTTGATATTGTGCTTGAGCGCAAGATAGGCAGCACGCTCCTGATGCGTCGATGCCTTCACAGAAACAAGCGGAGATCTCTTGCAGACGTCTCCGGCCTTTGCGTTCGGATCTAAGGAAAACAAATCTTTGACGGACAATACTCCAAGAAGCTCCCGCTCCTGAGATAAGACGTAGATGAAGTTGATGGTGTCAAACTGAGCGTGATCTCTCTTCAAGTTCCGCTCAATCTCTCCGAGACTCATCTGCTCCGAAGCAACCGGAACACGTGAAGTCATACGCTGTTCCACTGTCTCTGCCCTCCCCCCTAGATTGCTGTGCGTGGAACCCGACGTCATTGGACCCTACTATACATGCCTCCTCTCTGCTGCAACCAGACCGACCATCTTTGAAGATCGGAACATTCTAGGATCTCCGCACGCGCTTGCGTTCAACCTCCTTCAGAAGTTTCTTCCTGAGACGGATGCTGATCGGCGTCACTTCAACAAGCTCATCATCCTGAATGTACTCGAGGGCCGCATCGAGCGTCATGATGCGCGGCGGAGTCAGGCGAATGGCTTCGTCGCTACCGGACGCACGCATGTTCGTCAGTTTCTTCTCCTTGCCAACGTTCACGATCAGATCCTGACCACTCGGGGACTCGCCGACGATCATTCCCTCGTACGCCTGTACGCCCGCACCAACGAAGAACGTCCCACGTTCCTGCAGCTTCCAGATGGCGAAGGCCACCGTCTCGCAGGTCTCCCCGGCGATGATCGAACCCGTCGTACGGCCGGGCATATCGCCGTTATAGGGTGCGTACTTGCTGAACGCATGGGTGAGAATACCGTTCCCACGCGTATCGATGATGAATTCATTTCGAAAGCCGAGCAGTCCGCGAGTCGGAATCTCGTACGTGAGTCTCGCGATGCCATTCTTCGTCTCCATATTCTGCATCATGCCCTTGCGCATACCGAGCTTCTGGATCACGGCACCTGACACTTCCTCGGGAACATCAATGTAGGCGATCTCCATCGGCTCCATCTTGACGCCGTTCTCTTGGTGCAGAATGACTTCCGGACGTGAGACTGCTAACTCAAAACCCTCACGACGCATCGTTTCGATCAGCACACCAAGGTGCATTTCACCGCGACCCGACACGCGAAACGCATCCGTGCGCTCGCCGACATCGATCTTCAGACCAACGTTCGTCTCCAATTCTTTCTCGAGCCTCTCTCGAATGTGACGCGTGGTCACAAGTTTTCCTTCTTTGCCAGCGAAGGGTGAATCGTTGACGATGAAATCCATCGCCACGGTCGGCGGATCGATCGTGATCACGGGGAGCGCTTCTGCATCTTGATCGCTCGTGACTGTGTCACCTACGTACACATCGGGGAGACCTGAAATAAGGACAATATCACCTGCGACTGCCTCTTTGACCTCGCTGCGGTTGACACCCATGTACGCCTGAATTTTTGTAATGCGACCAGTCTTACGTGTGCCATCTGGCTTGATCACAAAAACGTTCTGATTCTGTGCGACCTTGCCCTCATGAATGCGACCGATCGCCGTGCGTCCGGAGAAGACGTCGTACTCGAGGTTCACGGGCTGCAATCGAAGAGGCTTACCGGCATTGTTGGTGCCCGGCTTCACTGTCTCGAGAATGTAGTCAAAGAGCGGCGTTAAATCTTTCGACTCGTCAGCCATCTTCCTCTTTGCAACTCCATCACGTCCGATCGCAAACACGTAGGGAAAATCGAGTTGTTCATCACTAGCTCCAAGCTGCACGAAGAGATCGAAGACCTGACTGAGCGCCTTCTCGGGGTCGGACCCTGCGCGATCGATCTTGTTGATGATGACCATCGGACGGATGCCAAGCTCCAGAGACTTCTTCAGCACGAAACGCGTCTGTGGCATCGGTCCATCGAAGGCATCGACGAGGAGGAGCACGCAATCACACATACGCAGCACGCGTTCGACCTCGGAACCGAAGTCCGCATGACCTGGGGTATCGACGATGTTGATCTTCGTGCCCTTGTAGAGAATCGAACAGTTCTTCGCGTAGATGGTGATCCCGCGCTCCTTTTCTTGCTCATTGCTATCCATCACACGTTCCACCAAGTGTTCATGTGCCTCGAACGCACCTCCCTGTTTCAGGATCTGGTCGACCAGCGTGGTCTTGCCGTGGTCGATGTGCGCGATGATAGCAATGGTTCTAAATTCCATAGATCTCCTTTTGAAGACGCCCCAGTGTAGCTGATACACGAGCTTTGTACAGGCCCAACACCGTACAATCTGCGTCTCGATCTCTTGCGAAAAAAAATCGACTCTGTACAATAACTTCATGGTAGAGCCCATGCGCTCCACGGCCTTTCCCAATCGGGAAAAGGCATGCTTTCCCATTTTCTCATGTGCGGTTTGATCGCCGTCTCCGGCTTCCGTGACGTCATTCAGGATCTGTATGACGGGTTGATCGTACTCCAGCACCGCGGGCAAGATGCCGCGGGCATCGTGACGTACGACAATCAGTTTCACCTGAAGAAGTCGACTGGGATGGTGAGCGAAGTCTTCCATACGAGTTCCCTGCAGAGACTGAAAGGACCCATGGGCATCGGCCACGTACGCTATCCAACAGCCGGTTGTTCCAGCGAATTCGAATCCCAGCCGTTCTTCGTGAATTCTCCGTTCGGTATGGCACTTGCCCACAATGGAAATCTCACAAATGCTGCACAACTTGCCAAAGAAATCCGTGAGCAGGATTACCGACACCTGAATACGAATTCGGATTCGGAGGTACTCCTGAATGTCTTCTCGCTTGCGCTACGAAAGCAACGACCGAAGAAACTGACGCCTGAGCACATCTTCCGAGCCGTGAAGATGGTCTTTCGTCGATGCAGAGGTGCCTACTCCGTGGTGTCTCTGGTGGGTGGCCACGGGATCGTTGCCTTCCGCGATCCACATGGGATCCGACCGTTACAGCTTGGCCGCAAGCGCTACGGCATGAAGTACGAGTACATGGTTGCCTCGGAGAATACCGCCTTCAAGGCATTGGATTTTGAGTTCGTGCGTGATATTGCACCTGGGGAAGTCGTCTACATCGATGCACGCAATCGCCTTCATACACGTGTGGTCAGAAAAGGAGAACTGAACCCATGCATCTTCGAATGGGTCTACCTTGCAGCCCCCGACTCGACCATCGATGGAGTGAACGTCTACAAGGCGAGGGTCCGCATGGGCGAAGCACTCGCTCGGCAGATCAAGGCCGCGGGCATTCACATCGACTCCGTCATTCCGATTCCCGATACCGGTCGCCCCGCTGCAGCCGGGCTCGCGGACAAACTGAAAGTCAGATACCGCGAAGGCTTCGTGAAGAACCGTTACATCGGCCGCACGTTCATCATGCCGGGCCAAGAAATGCGCAAGCGCAGCCTCAACTTCAAGCTGCATCCGATCGACTTGGAGTTCAAGAATAACTCCGTCCTCCTCGTCGACGATTCGATCGTCCGCGGGAACACGAGCAAGAAGATCGTCGAGATGGCCAGAAGAGCCGGAGCCAAGAAAGTCTACTTCGCCTCCGCCTCACCACCGATCATCGGACCCGATCCCTACGGCATCGACCTACCAACAACCACCGAACTCATCGCAGCGGATCATACGATTCCCGAAATCTGCAAGATCATCGGCGCCGACGGCCTCTTCTATACAACGGTCAAGGAACTTCGCAGTGCTGTGAGAATCGGCAATCAGAAGATTCACCGCTTCAGTGAAGGATGTTTCACAGGGAAGTACCCAACACCAGAAATCACCCCGCGTCTCCTCAAGCAGCTGGGCTGCGGACGGAATGAAACACGCGATCAGTTCAAGGGGGATGAGTCTTCGAATCCTGATCAGACGAAGATGATGAGTTTGGTGTGAGAATTCGAAAGGGATGATGGAAAAAGGACTTCATAAAAGTCAGAGAGCCTGTAGAGTGAACTGCATATGCGTGTTTCAGCATCTCTATCCTTTGCCATCTTCCTGACACCTCTCTGCGTCTTGGCAGCAGGAAATACAAATTCTCTTTCTCTTCAACCTGCGATTCTTGAGGAAAATGTACCACTCTTTCAAAGAGTTGCCACAAGTAATAGTGCAGTGCTTAGCAGACTCTATTTTCAGGGATACTACTTCCCAGAGTGCATCAGTGGGAAAAAGATTGGGACACTCATTCTTCAATGTGTTGAAGTAGAAGGGAAATTTGGAACTCCTCGAGTCCAACTTCTAAAAGACAGAAAAAACTATGCCCTGTACGAAAACGTATCCGATGGCGCTTTCTCATTGGATAAAAGGTTTCTCGCTCTTCGTAATGCAACCGTCATAGGCAAGGATCGTGTCATCGAACAAGTACGTATCATTACGATTGCATCGAAAGTTTTCAAACGCCTGCCGCTTGTCAGTTGCACAAACAATATTCTTCGCTGGAGTCAGAATAAGCTGATTACATCCTCCGATGTTCTCGAAACAAATAATGGCGGAGAAGTACAAACACATCTCGAAATTTGCATCTGGGATTCCGATGCGAAACTTCTTGGGAAAATTGAGTCACGAGATACGGCAACTGGAACAACAGAACGGCCCATCAGTCGTATGGGGTTCTTGCCATCAGAGCAATCGGTTTTCTATAGCCTCAGTGGAAACGGAAGGCAGCCAGGTGGAGCATGTAAGCTCACTGCTCTGGATACACGGGATCCATCGCGCACGGCGACTATAACATTTGATCCGCAGGCATCCGAAAATTATAACTGTGCGGACGGTGCCCCAGATACGATCGAGCTTGACCTCAGCACCTTTACGATCGCTTCGCCTACACTTCATTTCCGAGTTCATCACACTGTCAATTCTTCAGTGAATCAAACCTCAGTCGGACCTTGGAAAACCGTACAATGAATGAGATGAGCAACTCATGCAAAGAAAGTGAATCTTCGAATCCTGATCAGACGAAGATGATGAGCCTCGTGTAAAAGAAACAAAGGAAGTAAGGGAAACAGAGGAAACAAAAGAGGGAAGCGCAAAATTCAATGATGTGATACTGTGCGCAAGCATCTTGGCTGTTGCGCTGACGATCGTTCCTTTGTTTCTTTTGACTCTTTTGTTTCGTTTGGTTCCTTATGAAGATCCTCCTCATCTCCAACTCCGCACGCGGGGAAGCCATTGCTGAAGCGCTCCTCAGAAGCCAACCGACACCGGAGCTCTTCGTTGCCTCGACCGTCAGGAGTCTAGGGCTCATGAGGATGGCAAAAGAGGTACAAGTCATGGACATCGACAGCCTTGCGAAAGTTGTGCAGATGGCGAAGGGCATCAAACCCGACTTCGCCTTCATCGCACCCGATGACCCCATCGGAGCAGGTCTTGCAGACCGACTGGAATGTGTCGGGGTTCCATGCGTCGCACCCAAGAAAACCCTTGCACGCATCGAGGCGAGCAAAGGCTTCGCACGGAATCTGATGAAGAAATATGGCATCGAGGGCAATCCCCGCTTCCGCGTGTTCAGCTTCTCATCCATGGATGCAAAGCGGCAATTGGATCTGGATATGCGCCACTACATGGAATACGAATTGAAGGGGCAGTACGTCGTGAAGTACGATGCCCTCAAGGGCGGCAAGGGAGTGAAACTGAGTGGCGAACATCTCTCGACCATCGATAGCAGCGCTCAGTACGCGATGGAGTGCATCGATCAGTGCGGGACCGTCGTCATCGAGGAGAAGCTCATCGGCGTTGAGTTCAGTCTCTTGAGCTTCGTCTCGGGAACAGCGACCGTAGATATGCCAGCTGTCCAAGACCACAAGCGCGCGCATGATGATGACATTGGAGCCAATACCGGCGGCATGGGAACGTACAGCGACAGCAATCACTCACTCCCATTCCTCACGGAGGAGGATCTGAAGGCAGCGAGTGCATTCAATTGCAGGATTGCAGCTGCGCTTCTCGAAGAATGTGGTGAACCATACAAGGGCATCCTGTACGGCGGTTTCATCGCGACGAAAGACGGTGTGAAGGTGATCGAGTACAATGCAAGATTTGGTGATCCTGAAGCCCTGAACGTCTTGCCTCTTCTGGAGACAGATTTCGTCTCGGTCTGCCAAGCCATCCTCAAAGGAACGCTCACACCAGACCTCGTCCGCTTCGCGGCGAAGGCGACGGTCTGCAAATACATCACACCGAAGAGCTATCCCGAGGACAAGAAGGAGAAGGGTCAGACCGTTCTCGTTCCGGAGAAGATCCCAGAGAATGTCCGCGTCTTCTACGGTGACGTCAGTATGTTGGACACCGGAACGCTCCAGCTTGGGGGCTCGAGATCCATCGGTGTCGTCGGCATCGGAGACACGCTCCATGATGCCGAACAGGCGGCTCAGGCATTCTGCGAGAAGATCACGGGGCCCGTGAGGTTCCGTAGTGACATCGGCACGGTGGAGTCGATACAGAAGAGGGTGGATCTCATGCAGAAATTGCGGCGACCGTGATTATTGTATACATTTTTTGTTCGAACTATTTGTTCTTAATAAGCCATTAAATGATTTTTGATCCAAAATATGTACATAGTGCTTTACAAAATATGTATTGATGGTAGAATGACCTCCAATTTTTCCCAACCACTCTCCCATGTTCTCTGCCGTCACCTCTCACCTCAGAGCGATTCAATTCGCCTCGATAGCGACCTTTGTCACCGCTGGTCTGATGGCCCTGCCCTCCTTCGCGTCCGACACACAAGAAACCTATGGCAGTCTCGATGCATCCATGCAGTACATCGCGACTCGGTTTCAAAAAGTAGGTGCTGAGCAGGTAGGAGCCTACGACAACAGCACCATCGCAACGAGCGCATTCGACTTCACGCAGTACGTGAGTCATACCTGCTACCACCCCACTGAGAACGACATCGAAACGTGCAAACAGGAGTTCGGTCCCTTCTACAATCTGAAGGAAACGATGGAGAGTGGAGCACTGTACGTGATCCTCAAGAGCCGACCCTACTATGCTGGTGCCGAACAGTTTGTGGTCCCACGACACATTGCTGATGCCCTCTTGATCGATGGGTCATCTGCACGGGCACTCTCGGATGAGGAAGTCGCCCAGCTGGACCGCGATGCGAGAGCCAAACTCATCTGGCATACGTGCCAGTTCCAGTATGACTCAGGAAAAGATGCGAGTGCCTGCTACCAGAGAAACATCCGGCTTCTCACGAAGAAATCCTTCGAGATACCAAAGGATGCCGTGCAGGAGAACGTGCTCTAAACGTACGGTAGGCTTGGTAGGTGAGATCCGGAGTACTTATACTCGTTTCAACGCCTCATCTTCTTCCCACTTCTTCAGAGCAGCGATGATCGGACCAAGTTTGCCCATCATCACCGCAGGAATATTGCTGAAGTTCTCGTTCATGCGGTGATCGGTGATGCGATCCTGCGGGAAGTTGTAGGTCCGGATCTTCTCCGAACGATCCGCTGTGCCGACTTGCCCTGAACGCATGTCCGTTCGCTCTTTTGCGAGACGTTCCTGCTCAGCAGCGTAGAGACGACTGCGAAGTAAGCTCATCGCCAGTGCGCGGTTCTTGAGCTGCGATCTCTCCGTTTGACACGCGACGACGACACCCGTTGGAAGATGCGTGAGACGGATGGCACTCTCGGTCTTGTTCACGTGCTGCCCGCCCGCACCGCCTGAGCGATACGTATCGATGCGGAGGTCCTGCAATCGGACCTCGATATCCACCTCCTCGGCCTCCGGCAAAATGGCAACGGTCGTCGTCGAGGTGTGAATGCGACCCTTGGCCTCGGTCGTCGGGATGCGCTGCACGCGGTGCACACCAGATTCGTGTTTCAGCTGCCCGTACGCCCCCACTCCTTCGATCTGCACCGAGGCCTCCTTGATGCCACCCGCATCCGCCGCAGAGATATCCAGAATCTCCGTCTTCCACCCACACTCTTCGCTGTAGCGGAGATACATCTTCAGTTGCTCGGCCGCAAACAATGCGGCTTCTTCTCCGCCCGCTCCTGCTCGGACTTCCAGAATCACGCTCTTCTCATCATCGGGATTCTTTGGAATCAGTAAGCGTTTCATTTCATCGAGCAGAACGGGGGCACGCTCCTTCGCCTTCGCGGCCTCTTCCTCGGCTATCGAAAGAAGGTCAGGATCATTTGCAAAATTCGAAACATCTTTGATCGCCTTCTCACATGCCTCGTATTCCTGATACTTCTGCTCGAGCGGCTCGAGCTGTTTCATGCGACGCGATAGTTTCGTCAGCTCTTTGCGGTCACTATACACAGTGGGATCCTCCATCTTCCTTCGAAGATCTGCAAGCTCGGCGATGCAGGAGCGAATTTTTTCTAACATGGGAGGATTGTAGCGGAAATGCGATCCCCGCAGCTGGGGCGCTGCGCCCCAGCTCCGAGATTACTTCACCCTCCGATCCATCGCATCAAATGTGAAACAGTGCTCACCTGCCGGATGATTCCAGAAGATGTCACTGCTGAGATCACGTGCAAGCGCAAACGTCGCACAGAGATCGAAGCTCGTTGCAGACGTTCTGTACTGATACGGCGAGAGCGTCTCGGGGTCACTCAGACGCAACTTCTGAAACTGCGCATTGGCTGCTACCGTCTCCAAATCCTTCGGAAGCGGCTTCGGTAGCGTCTTCGATACGAGAGCTGCCGGCTGCGGAGCGTAGCGATCCTGACCGTAGACTTCACTGTAAATTTCATCCTGAATCGCACGAAGATCATTCACGCGTTGCTCATCAAACTTCTCAGCACGACCGTGCATCGGACTGCCGGCAAGAGAAATACCGTAACCCACGACGAGCGTCGTGAGCACGAGAGATACGCGTATCATCGCCCGATGGAGAGAACTCTTCCTATACGTATCGGCGTCCATTCGAAGTACCGAGAAATAGTACGAGAACGGCAACCCTGCAAAGAACAGAATCGTGAATGCTTTGACAATGAATCGAATCGAAAGCTCGCCGTTGAGGAACGTGAAGAGTGTCGTGATGCCGTCCCCGATCAGCGCGCATGCGGTGATGAAGAGCGTGATGTACGTCAGCCACCTGCGAACGCCGGATTGCAATTTCTCAGCGTGTTCTTGGCACTCGCGATGAAGAATTCTGGAGAGGAAGACGAAGAGCGGGAAGCTGATGAGCACGACGGCGATGCACCAGCGGATCCCTGAGACATCGGCATTCTGCGGATAGGCATAGCTATCGAGAGCCGCGTCCGGAAACCAGCGGCCGATGTACTCGAAGGCAAGAATGATGAGGCTGATCACGGTCGCGTAGAGAGTGGTGAAGGTGAGCAGATGGAAGAATGCATCTCGCGCCGAACCCGTATCGGTCGGAACCGGAACAGGTAGATCGAGGGTTTCAGTGGCAAGGGCCTGTAAAATATCTTTCTCTTTCCAACCGGAAGACAGGAGGAGCATGCGAATCGTCTGCAGATCCATGTTCTTGTTTCTGGCGTGGGCGATGAAGGACTGGAGGGAGTTTTGCATACACGGAATGTACACCCAAGGGCTTTAAGCTGGAAGCTTTAAGCTTTAAGCTGAAAACATGCGAGTATTGTTAGCCATGTCCGGCGGCATCGACTCCAGTGTCGTTGCGCATCTGCTCAAGGAGCAAGGACACGAGGTCATCGGCGTACGGTTCAATCTCTGGGTCGATCCGCTCGCACCTGCCCTCGCGCAGATACTCCCAAGCAAGTGCTGCACGACGCAGAATGTGTCCAGAGCATCGGCCGTTGCGAAGAAACTCAATATTCCACTGCACATTCTGGATCTCGAAGACGAGTTCAAGAAGACCGTCGTTGACCCCTATCTGGAAGCGCACAGAAAGGGACTCACCCCCAACCCCTGCATTGGCTGCAACCGAACGATCAAATTCGGAAAGCTCATCGAACTCATGCACGAGCTTGGTTGTGAAAAACTCGCAACCGGACACTACGCACGCATTGAAATGCGATCTACTGATGACGGAAGTACAAAAGCTGTTCTCCTCGAGGCCGTCGACAAGAAGAAAGATCAGAGTTACTACCTCTACGGGCTCGACCAACCGCAGCTGCAGTCCGTGATGTTCCCGCTCGGCGCCATGCAAAAGTCCGATGTGTATGCTCTTGCAAAGCACTTCGATCTGCCCATCTCCGAAAGCTATCGTGAAAGCCAAGATCTCTGTTTCTTCCCCGAGAAAACTCCGCAGGAATTTTTGAAGCGGCATCTCGGTCCGTCACTGGCGTCAGGCGAGATCGTCAGACGAGACGGAAAAATCGTCGGCACACATGATGGCCTCGCACTCTATACACTCGGTCAGCGCAGAGGACTGAAGATTGGAGGACTCCAGATCCCGCTCGAGGTCGTCGCAAAAGACATGGAGAACAATCGACTGATGGTTGCAACCAAAGACGAGGAGAAGATCGAGGACGTGACACTCTCCGATCTTCGTTTCATTTCATGGAAACCTACGGACGATACGCAAGCCTCCTTCGAGTGTCGGACACGCTCTCTTGGCATTCGACGACGCGGTCTGCTGCAGGTGAAGAAAGATATGGCAATATTTCGTTTTTCTAGTCCAGTCACAGTGCAATCCCCAGGACAATCGCTTGTTCTCTACAGAAATGAGGAAGTGGTGGGTGGTGGAATCATCAACTGAAGTGGTACGTCTTCGCAAAGGAAAGCCATCTATGGTACAATGTTCAACTGCTCTGAACTATGCCACGTGCCATCTATGACCAGAACGGCAATATTATTCTCATCGCAGATGCAGCGCGAAAACGAACAGACGAAACAGCGATGACGGTCCCTGTGACCGTGCGAGAGCAGCCAGCACGGACAACCAGAACGTTCGCAACACATGCACCGCTTCCATCCCCTTTCGAGCACATCAAGAAGCACACAGCACGAGCGATCGCATCGACGACGGCTGAGGGAAAATCTCAGTGGGAGGCAACACTCGGGGAAGCACAGAGGGCATTGCATGCGGCGGAGAAGACACTCCACACGGTCCCACATCGCACTCGCAGCATGCTCGACCGTTTCTGGAAGAGAGCGAATACACCCGTGCGTCTCCCGGGGCACGTGAAGCAGGGTCGGACACCTCCAACGAAACTGAGACTGTTCATACTGGATACCATCCGTTTCGGTGGAACCTTCGCCGGCATCTTCGTCGTACTCTTCGTTGGCATCAACTACCAGAGCTTCTTGCAGATTGCCAAGGCCGAACTAGCACTCGGCGGCGACCTGAAGACGGAGCAAGCACTGCAACACATCGTGGATGGACCATCGGAACGTTCTACGATCTCTCCAACATCGGACCATGCAACCACTCGAGAGAACGACACTGACATGCTTGCGTACCTCCCCGCAGTTGGTCCCTACGAAGACCGCCTCATTCTCCCGAAACTCGGGGAGAACGTCCCGATCGTACGACCGAGCATGGACGCACTGATGCAGGAGGATTGGAAGAAGTTTGAAGATGATATCCAGACAGCACTGCACGATGGAGTGGTCCACTATCCAGGATCAGCGAAACCCGGACAGGCAGGAAACTTCTTCGTCACGGGACACAGCTCGTACTACCCATGGGATGACGGGAGGTACAAGGACGTGTTCGCACGACTCAAGGAACTCAGTCCCGGAGATACCTACTCGGTGTACTACGGCGGGGATTTGCACACGTACCGTGTCACAGGAAAGAAGGAGGTGAAACCCAATGATGTCTCGGTACTCGACCAACCCACGGATCGACGCCTCGCAACACTCATGACGTGCACTCCTGTAGGTACCACCCTTCGACGTTTGATCGTGCAGGCAGAGGAGGTCGATCCGCGAACCGGAAACGTACTGAAGGTCGGTCAGAAATCGACCGATGAGCACAAGACGCCGACGGTACGACTGGAATCGCTGCCGATCTAGACGTTCTTCGGCAGCATCGCGATATTCCCATCGACACTCTTACTGAGACCCGGTGCGAGATGGAAGAGCGCGGAGTGCGAACGCAGTGAGCTGAAGGCGCGCTCGCTGGTCTGTTCGAGCATCATCCCAAACAGTATGAACACGCACCCGAGTACTTGGTAGGAGTGAATCTGTTCACCGAGAATGAGGAACGCGAAGAAGAGTCCCGAGAGTGGCGTACCGATCTGGATGAGCGAGAGTGTCGTCGCCGGCAGACGGTCGAGAGATTCGTAGAAGAACGTGAGGTCGAGATACCGTGAGAAGAAAGCGAACGCGAGGAGCAAGAAGACTTTGTGGAGGGGGAATGCAGCCACTTCCTGTGCGAAGGATTGCTGCACGAAGATGCCAAGAATGGCAACAGCAATGATCCCCGCGAAATTGCGAATGAGGATCGCAAGCTCAGGCATCACATGGGACAGATACTTCTTGAAGAGCACGGAGCCAAGACCCGAGATCATGGCACCGACGAGGATGAAGGCATCACCAAGGTGGACGCTCACAGAGACATCGGGCGAAGCGAGATTGATCACGAGGATGCCAATGAGGACGATGCCTCCTCCAAGGACCTGCATGCGATTCAATGTCTCCTTCAGCAGCAACCTGGCACCGATCAGGACGCAGAGAATATCCGCAGACGAGAGCATCGATGCATTGATTGCAGACGTGCGCGTGAGCCCCATGAAGAAGAGGAGCGGACAGATGGCAGAATTGAGGAGTCCGACGCAAGCTGCGATGCGGATCGATCTGGCATCCGTCTTTCGTAACTCTCGAAAGAGCGGCACCAAACCGAAGGTCATCAGGATGAAGAACGCGGTGAGCGCCTCGCTCAGAATCAGGAGCGAAATCGGCGACAGGTAGGGCGTCAGTCCCTTCGCGAGTGCATTGTACGTGCCGTTCCAGAGCAGGGCTCCGAAGCCGAGAACGAGGCCCAAGTGATACTGATTTTTGGCGTAGAGTGAGCGCATGTGCATGGGATATGGGTCTCTGTTTTTCTTATTATAGCATATTTATATAGTTTTGTGAAGTACCAGCACACGACCAGAAATTCCGCTACGATCTGCTCCATGCGAGAAGAGAAATGTCAGATTCATCTGCGCCATCTGAGGTCTATCCTCTCTGCCACGTTCTTGCTTGCAGTCATTGCATTCTGCTTGCACGATTATGTGGCCAACCCCCAGCCGGACAACCAAGTCCTGCGCTACGGATATGAGCTAGACGTCACCGCGCGCTACGGGGGTCTGACAGACATTCTCCTGAACGTACGCAAGTATCCGCTCCTCTACGCAGTGCCGATCGCGGTGCTGCGCGTACCGCTCTCCCTCATCACGGACCTGCGACCTGGTGAGATCTATCCCTTCACCGAACCTTCGATCTTCCTTGGAAGGATCTACGCCTTCCTCTACGCCGGTGCGACGTTCATCGTCTTCTCCAAGCTCGCGAAGCGTCTGTTTGGAACGGACGATGCGATGGCACTCCTCCAGACGAGCCTGATGTTCTTCCTCTTTTCGAGTGCGGTGCGCCCGCATATTCCTGTGACATGTTGGACGCTGCTGGCACTCCTGTACTCACTGCGTCTTCGAGAGAGTCACAGAACTTCCGATGGCTGTATGGCATTCGGTTCGGCGCTCGTTGCATTCTGTACGTTGCAGAACGGACTGCTGGCGTTCATCTTTCCTATCTGGGCATTCAATGCGGGGCACCTCGGTATCCGTCGGACCCTGCAGACGGTGGGCATCGTCTTGGTCTGCTTACTGCTGGCCGTGCCACTCGGGTATCCCTTCCTACTCGCACCCTGGTTCGGTCACCCAGGCGAGTTCGGGTTCGATTTGGGTCACAACGCCGGTTCGTCACTCAGCTTCACGCATGCATTTAGCTTACTGGGCATGATGCTCGGCAGTGATGTCTTCATTCTTCTGTTTGCGGGCATCGGACTCTGGAGGATGTGGGCAGGCAAAGATACCTACTTCCCAGGATGCAAGGTGATGCTGGTCTACATCACGGTGTATCTGCTGCTCTTTAGCTTTCAAACGGTCGCCGATGCAAGATTCATGATGCCGATTCTGCCGATGCTCGTCCTCATCGGAGCGACTGCGTTTGCCCGCAGTCCGACGTGGGTGCAGACCGTGATCCTCTCACTCTTCATCATCATCTTTCTGAAATATTCCTACCTCGGATTCCACAACAATACCTACCAGCAAACTAGGGACCTGCTCGGTTCGGAAGTAGGCACGGTGGGTGTTATCGGTGGAGTTCCGACGTATCACTACAACTTTCCGATCTCGGCCATGAGTGAGTATACGGACGATCTTCGCTACGTGGTCTCACCAGCATTGGATATGCAAGGCAAAGAACACATGGGCTGGGAACTCTGTCATAGAATTGTCGCATCGTCGATGTCAGACAATGATATGTTCCTCTGGACCGAGGTCCCCTACGCACTCTGGTATGTGCTCGAGAGCCGTTCCCTCGGACCGAACATCAATGTGTACTGTAGAGAGTCTCCTGCCCCACACGATCTCCCCGGTGGCATGCGTGCTCGGAATGACACGTAAATCCGCTCCGCGTCTTTACGTGGTGCCGAGGGTGGGAATTGAACCCACACATCCAGAGAGAGGATAAGGGATTTTAAGTCCCTCGCGTCTACCATTCCGCCACCTCGGCATGCATCGATTATAACTCAGATGATCGTCGCTGCGCTAAAAGTCATCGTCGCCATTCTCCATTCTTCATTCTTGATTTTTAATTCTCTGTGAGTTCCCCCACCAGACTCTTCTCCATGATCTCGCGAATACGCTTCGGATTTCGGGTCTGCGCCAGTGCCCACATGAACTTCACCACGGCGCAGTCGTAGATCATATCCTTGCCTGAGATGACACCCATTTCCTCGAGGGCCATCTGCTTTCTGAAGAGATGCAAGTCGATGGAACCACGCAGAAGCTGGGATGTAATCAGAATCGGAATCTGCATCTTCGTCGCTTTTCTGAGCCATGGGAACAGGTGATCTGGAAGCATACCAAGACCGTAGGCACGCAGGACAATCCCATGAGGCTTGCTGGCGAGAATGGCATCGAACGACGAGAGCGGCATGCCAGGATGCAGCATCGCGGAGAAGATATTGGCATCGAAATCGGGCTTCACGCTGAGCGTTCTCCTGCGACGAACGATGCGCGTCGGTGAGAGCATCGTCGTCAGATTGAACTCGGCAAGCGGCGAGCACTTGGGACTCTGGAAGGTTTCGATCATCGACTGATCCGCCTTCTTCGCGCGGGTGCCGCGGAGCACGCGCGGTCCAAGCACGATGCAGACTTCGGCAAGATCGAGGAGTGCCGCTTGCACGGCATAGATGAGGTTCATCCGCGCATCAGAATCGATCTCATCGATGGGCTTGAGCGAGCCTGTGAGGATGACGGGCTTACTGAGATTCTGCAGCGCAAAACTGAGTGCGGCGGCCGTGTAGCTCATCGTATTCGTCCCATGAATCACAACGAATCCCTCACATTTTTCATACAGCTTCTCGATGACGCGAGCGATCTCCACCCAGTGAGCAGGTGTGACTTCGGAGGACCCAATGTCCGCAATCGAATGAAAATCGAGTGAGACATCGCGCTGCAACTCGGGGATGAAGCGATGGAATTCGGTGAGAGACTCAATCGGCTCGATGCGTCCGGTCTTCCGGTTCCTGATCATCCCGATGGATCCTCCGACGTAGAGAACAGCAATCGTAGGACGAGGCATGGCATCAGGATACCACAATCGTATCTTCGATCCTCATCCCCCATCTTCCCTCGAAGTAGAGTCCTGGTTCGATCGTGATGACCTCACATTGCTTGAGGATCTGACGCGGGGCCTTCCTAGATAGCGTGACACCCTCGTGAATATCGAGGCCGAGTCCATGCCCGAGCGCGTGGGAAAATTCCTTGTCGTAGCCATACTTCTTCAGCACTTCTCTCGCACACCGGTCTAGCGAGCGATTGGTGACACCGACTCGCAGCGATTTCTCGACAACAACCTTCGCCTCTTTCAATGCCCGAAGCGCTCTGGCCTGATCGACCGTCGGTTGTACCGTGAAGTACACACGACTGAAATCGCTGCAGTACCCATGGTAGGAGGCACCCATATCGATCTGCACGAGATCGCCTCTGCTGAGCCGACGCTGCGTCGGATGATGATGTGGACGAGCCGTGTGCTCGCCGAAGGCGACGATGCTTGGAAACGCCATCCCCTCCGCACCACGCTTCCTACACTCTCTCTCCAGCTGCCATGCGATCTCCTGCTCTGTGACTCCGGATTTCAGAAGATGTGGCACCAAGCGGAGAACCGAGCGCGTGATCGAGCAAGCATGGCGAATGCATCGCAATTCCTCGGGATCTTTCGACCGACGAAATTCTTCGAGGATACCGCTTGTTTGAACAAATTTTGTGTTCTTATATTTCTTCTTCCAGTAGGTATATCGTGCCATCGTCACGTTCTCGGATTCGATCCCAACCGTCCCAAGCTTTCCCAGCTGATCGGCAAGGAGAGTGAGTGAACACACGGTGATCCCCTTCTTGGCCTCTGCCTTGGCCACCTCCAGATATCGAGCATCGGTGTAGAGTGTGAACCCCTGCTTCGTGACGAGGATGCAGCCAGCACTCACATCGAGACCACTCACATAGCGAATGTTTCGAAGATCCGTGATCAAAAGAGCAGGGAGACGCGCACGTCTGAGAAGGAGCGTGGCTTTTGGATGCGCAGAACGAGTCATAGGGAGATCTGGTAAAAGAAGCAGAAGTATGGTATCATAAGAAGATTCTTTCACACCCATACTCATGACGATCACGATGACTCCGCTTCGGCTACTCTGTCTCCTCGGATTCGCTCTCGTTGTCACCTTCCTGTGGACGCACAGTGCCGAGGCATCGGTGTACTGTAACACAGGCAACTGCGGACTGAACATCACGCCGATCGGCGGTGGCACGGCCACCGATACGAGTGTGCGTTCCCTCGTCATCAAGATCATCAATTTCATCCTGAATATCGTGCTGATCATCGCCGTGCTGGCCGTCATTATTGCCGGCGTCTACCTGATCACGAGTGGTGGAGACGAAGGTCAGAAAGATAAGGCGAAGAGCATTATCCTCTACGCTGCGATCGGCATCGTCGTCATCCTGCTATCACGGGTGCTGGTCACGTGGATCAGCTCCATCTTCTGAAGCATCATGCGTCTCTCTAGGGCACTCAGCATCGGCACGACATCAGCACTCGTCGCCATGCTCGCGCTCACCATCGCCTCTGCACAGACCAGTGAAGATCTGAGGCAGAACACGATTCGCATCGAGGCGGGTCAAATACTAGAAGTCGGAACGGACAGCGCATCCACGAAATCTGAATTCAGCTGGATCCTGACGAAGGATCACAAATTTCAGAATGCACAGCGCACGCGTTTCTTCAGTACCCGACCCGCTCAGACAGGTGTGTACGTGCTCGACGTGAGCATCCAGGATCCACTCCTGAACAAAAATGACTACCGTGCGTTCACGATTGCTGTGACGGACCCGAGTCCCCTGCCGCCACCGATACACGAGCAAAGCGGCTCGCCGAAAGCGATCCTACAAACGATCCCAGCAGCCATCGACGGAACGATCTACCTCCCACCGGAGGGGGGCATGATTTCGATCGAGAGTGCTGTATCGACCGGTACCATCAGCTCGTACTCGCTCGACCTCGACAGCACCATCGACTCCAACGGTGATGGAGACCCAAGCAACGACCACGACAACCAAGACACCTACGCCGAGAGGAGCGGTGTGCCACTCTGGTACTACCTGCTGCCGAGCGTTCAATCGAGAACGATCGCTCTGGTGGTAACGAATGCGGCGACCGGAGAGATGGACCGAACGACACTCATGATCGCATTCACTCCGCCTCCACCCCCTAGGCCTCAAGCGCCACCGAGCAACCAGAGCTCTGAGATCGCTCTCAGGGGCTCCGGCATGACTGTGCAAGTTGCACCGCGTCTAACGGACACCAACATCGCAGGCAGAGAACTACTCTACGAATGGGACTTCGGCGACCAGAGGAGAAGTTTGCTCACCCATGCGACGCACACGTACACGGTGCCTGGCACCTTCGGCATCACGCTCACCGTGCGAGATCTCCAGAATGGCGAGACCATCTTCACAGGAACGCAGACCGTGACGATCCAACCTACGATCGAGTCTCAGCCAAGCAACACGAGTTCGGGGGGCACTGCATCGAGTGCCGGAAGCAATCAGGCCGGATCCGCGCAGCCATCTTCCTTCGGATCGATCTTCAAGGTCCTCATGATCATTGTGCTGCTCCTTGGTCTTGCGATTGGACTCTATTGCCTCTTCCAGTGGATGAAGCGGAAGACGGGTGGACACCTCGAGAAGGCCCTCGAAAGCATGGAGAAGAACATTGTGAAGAGTGCTGGACCCGCCCCAGAGATCAAGATCGAGCCACTGAAGATCAAGAAAGAAACACCCGTAGCGACCATGTCAGTGGCAGCCGATGACCTCATCGATCGTGAGAAATCGAAGACCGAGTTCACGAAGCCCTCCAGGGAGAGTGCGACCCCTATCACGAGCACAGCGCCCGTTCCGAGTTGGCTCGCGAAGGCATCAACACTGCCGCAGACGACCCCACCCCCTCCACCGAAGCCAACAGCCACTCCCACACCAACTCCGATCGTACCAACACCGACTCCAACACCCGCCGTGACGTCATCCGTCACATCGCCGGCGACCGCTCCCGTTCCAGATTGGCTGAAACAAGCCCCAAAGTCAGTGCAGACACCTGTTGCTGTGCCGCCGGCACCGACACCTGTGAAAGCTCCAGCACCGATAGCACGGCCTGTCGTAGCGCCGATCGTTCAAACAAAACCGGCTGCACCACTTCTCGCACCGCTGCCAACACCAAAAGTCGGTGCAGCTGCGACGGCACCGAAACTCGAGAATACTGAACCAAAATCCGTGCAGACAAGAGAAACTTCTGCACCAGCTCTCAGCGCAAAACAACCTTCGGAAATGCAGAAGCAGACTGCTGCTGCGGCACTACCGAAACCACCGACACCCTCGAAACAAGCTCCTGTCACCACTGCGCCCATCATGAAAGATATTCCAGCATCAGAGGTAACCTCAAGCCTCAAGCCTCAAGCTTCCAACTCTCTTAACGACACCGACCCACCGATCGCTTTCATCCAAGCGGATAGCCTGACAAAGAAGTAGAGGGCACTAGGTGCTGTTCACATACTTTTAGACTCCAATTCTTCGTCAACGCAGGTCGAACACCTGCTCCGTTTGATTCTAGAAATACTTCCACCACAGGAGCACCCGTTCGGGGTGCGGAGACGCATGAAACTGAATCTGAGAGCCAAGATATATGTGAACAGTACCTAGGCTCCTCTCTGACGCTGCCGCAATTTCTGATGACTCACAAGCCAGAGACAAGTGACAATGAGTTTTTTCCCATCCCTGTGGTACACGAGCAACCAATCATGTTCGACATGCAATTCACGATACGAAGATAGCTTTCCATGCAATTGATGATCGAGAAAACCTTGAGGGAGAGCTACGTCATAACGCAAACATCGAAGCGCCGCCTCCAGCCTTTTCTCATCTCCTCCTCGCTTCAGATACACGCGAACATCACGCATAAAGGCCTTCGTTCTGACGAGGGCAAACATCAGTTTGATCTGCAGGACTGAAGGAATGTACCGATATCATCGATGGGAATGACCGGTTCTTGCGCCCTGCGTACAATTTCATTCTCTTCCTCTTCCGTAAAGCCATTCACGGTGAGCGAAGGAAGAGGGAGGATTCCTCGTACTTCCATATGCGTGAGGTACACGCGAATGGCAGACGAGAGATCGAGGCCGTTGGCCTCCGCGACCCTCTGCGCCGCCTTCTTTAGTTTCACGGGGACTCGAATATGGATGGTGGTTGTCATGTACACATTGTATCAACTTGTGTAGACAAGTGCAAGATCTTCAGCACCCTCGTAAACAAGATATTCTGGGGCGAGCGATGGGACTCGAACCCACGACCCTCTGGACCACAACCAGATGCTCTAACCAAGCTGAGCTACGCTCGCCATACGTCGGCAATAAAGATACTGTCCTGTGGTAGGACGCGGCCATGGTAAAGGATTGGCATCCTCGTCACAAGCTGCTATACTCCGCGTCATGTCCGAACTGAAGTACCGATCCCCCAAAGGGGTGCACGATGTGCTCCCCGCTGACCACCAGTACATGACGTACATCAAGAAAGCCGTACGTCACCGCGCACGTCAAGCGGGCTACAAGCGCATCGATCCACCGATCTTTGAAGAACGAGCCCTCTTCGAACGAGGCATCGGCAGTCATACCGACATCGTGGAGAAGGAACTGTTCAACGTCGGGCGCAAGGGTGCCGCTGACACCGCCGACAAAGACTACGCACTTCGCCCCGAGTTCACCGCGGGCATCTGCCGCAGCTACATCGAACATGGAATGCAGGAATTACCTCAACCCGTCGAGCTGTATGCCATCGGTCCGTGCTTCCGTTACGATCGACCGCAGAAGGGAAGGTATCGACAATTCCACCAGTTCGACTTCGAGGTCATCGGTCTCTCGGACCCCAGTATCGATGCGCAGCTCATCCACGTCGTCTGGAAGGTCTTCGATGATCTGAAGATCCTCCGTCGCCTCAATCTGCAGATCAACAACATTGGGTCCAGCGATGACCGCAAGAACTACGTCCAAGCACTGAAGGATTACTTCGTCGGCAAAGAGAGAAATTTGCCAGAGAAGGACCGCGAACGGCTCCAGACGAACCCTCTCCGCCTCCTCGACTCGAAGGAAGAGGACACGCAAATCCTCATCAAGATGGCACCAACACTCGATCAATTCATTCATCCTGAGAGCAAGAAGTATCATACAGCGCTGCTCGAGTACCTCGATGCACTTGGCATCACGTACACGCAGAATACGAGCCTTGTGCGCGGTCTCGACTACTACAACCAGACCGTGTTCGAATTCTGGGACAGTTCCACGGGAGCACAGAATGCCGTGGGAGGTGGTGGGAGATACGACTATCTCATCGAGCAACTGGGGGGGAAAGCGACACCAGGGGTAGGGTTCGCAGGTGGAATGGAGAGAATTCTGTGGCACATGCAGGAGGCAGGTGTCGAAGCTCCAAACAAAGACCAAGTCGACGTCTTCGTCGCACAACTCGGACCGGAAGCGAAGAAGAAGTGCTTGATGCTCGTGAGCGAACTTCGTGACCTCGGTATCCACACGGTCGGCGCCCTTGGCGAAGCAAGTCTGAAGAGTCAGATGCGCCTAGCAGACAGATTCCAAGCTAGGTACACGCTGCTCCTTGGGCAGATGGAAGTGAAGGAAGACACGATCATCCTGCGTGATATGGCTGCAGGGAAACAGAAGCAGATGCCATTCTCCAAAGTAGTTCCCGAGATCGTCAAGCTTCTTGGTGCAGAGCACCTCGATCACTATTCGCTCATGGACAAATTCGGAAAGTTCAGCGATCCAGGGGAGGGGTAAATTCATGAATACTATCGATAGACATCGTGGTCGCCGACCGAAAGGAGAGCCACCGTGTCTTGTTTCTCGTAGCAGAACATCACTCGATAGCGATAATTGACAGAGAAGCTGAATCTGCCTTGTAACCGACCCTTCAGTTTGTGGGTATGCAAAGACGGTTGATGAGGATCTTTCAAAAACAGAGCGATTTTTTCACGTACCTCTTCCTTCAGGGGCTCGCTCAACTTGTCATACCGTCGAATGAATGTTGGTGTGTAGAAGAGCTCCAACATTTTACCTGAGTGCAGCTGCTAATGTTTCCAAATCTCCAGAAAGCCTTGGTTCCTTTTCAGCACGCAGCACATCTTGCACAGCCTGTTCCTCGAGATACATCTTCAGAGCCTCACGCATCACGTGTGCCTTGCTCTCGACTCTGCCTTCTCGAACGAGTCCCTCGAGTGCTCTCAAAAGATCAGCCGGCAAGGGGACGGAGATGGTCGTCATAGGAGAGTATGATAAAGTAATATGATACTATCATATAGAAAAAAGAGGGCTTCTGCAAGAGCACTACTAAATATCCAAATTCTTCACCCCTTTGGCATGCGTCTGGATGAACTTCTTGCGTGGCGGAACCTCGGGACCCATGAGTGTGGAGAAGACTGCATCCGCCGCTTCGGCGTCGTCCATGGTGACACGGAGCATGATGCGCTTGGTCGGATCCATCGTCGTCTCCCAGAGCTGATCGGGATTCATCTCACCTAAGCCTTTGTAACGCTGGATATTGACCTTCTTCTTCCTCGGTTTCTCGTCGTTTGCTCCGCTCCCCTCTTGCCCTTTTCCCTTCTTGCCTTTCTTTGCCTTTTCGTCGACTTCCTCGGTCTCCCCAGTCTCCTCGGTTTCCTCCTGTGCCTCCTGCAAATCCGCCTCAGCAATCCCCCACTCCTTCAGTATGCTCTCCTTATCTTTATCGGTGAATGCGTACCGTGACTGTTTGCCCTGCGAGATCTTGTAGAGCGGTGGCTGTGCTACGAAGAGCTTTCCCGTATCGATGAGCTCACGGAAGTAGCGGAAGAAGAGGGTGAGGAGCAGTGTGCGAATGTGGGCGCCGTCGACATCGGCATCGGTCATGATGACGATGCGGTGATAGCGAAGTTTGTTCTGATCCTTCACCTCACCGATGCCCATGCCGAGCGCGATGATGAGCGACTTCACTTCGTTATTCGCAAGCATCTTGTCGAGTCTCGCCTGTTCAACATTCAGGATTTTTCCCTTCAGCGGTAGGATCGCCTGGAACTCACGATTACGTCCCTGCTTGGCCGAACCTCCAGCGGAATCTCCCTCGACGATGAAGATCTCGCACTCGCTTGGGTCCTTGGAACTGCAATCGGCAAGCTTTCCAGGGAGCGTCATTCCTTCGAGAGCACCCTTTCGGATCACGGCATCGCGTGCGGCGCGGGCTGCCAGACGAGCCCTAGCCGCGAGCAAACATTTCCCGACGATATCACGTGCATCGGACGGATGTTCCTCCAGATACTCTGCAAGTTTCTCGTTCACCACCGTCTCGACCGCCGTCTTCATCTCGGCGTTGCCGAGCTTGCTCTTCGTCTGTCCCTCGAACTGCGGATCCTTCAGGCGCACCGACACCACGGCAGCGAGACCCTCTCGCACGTCATCAGCCGTCAAATTCTCCTCCTTCTCCTTCAGGAACGCCTCCTTCCTCGCGTACGCATTGATCGTGCGCGTGAGTGCGGCCTTGAAACCCGTGAGGTGCGTGCCGCCTTCCGTCGTATGAATGTTATTTGCAAATGTGATGGTCTGATCCTGGAACGCTTGGCTGTACTGGAGTGCCACCTCCACGAAGCCTTCTTTCTCCTCCTTCTCGAGCCAGATGACATCGCCGATCCCCTGCTTCTCGTGATTCAGATGACGCACGTAGGCCGAGATGCCACCGTCGAAATGAAAACGGTAGAGTCGGGGGAGCTCCGTGTCTTCCTCGGGACGCTTCTCACGTTCATCCATCACGGAGAGCGTCACTCCACGCGTCAGGTAGGCCTGCTGACGAAAGTGTGCGAGGAGGACCGAGAGACTCATCGTCATGGTATCGAAGATCTGCTTATCGGGAAGGAACTGGATCTTCGTGCCACGCTTCTCGGTCTTGCCGATCGCCTTCACATCGGCCTTCGGCTTGCCACGTTCGTACTCCTGCATGTGGACTTTTCCATCGCGATAGACCTCGGCGCGCATGTAACTACTGAGTGCATTGACCACCGAAGAGCCAACACCGTGGAGGCCTCCCGAGACCTTGTATCCCGAATCATCACCGCCGAACTTGCCTCCCGCATGGAGGATCGTGAGCACCGTCTCGAGCGCAGATTTCTTCGTCTTCGCGTGGATATCGACGGGGATCCCGCGACCGTTGTCCTCGACGCTCACCGAACCATCATCGCCGAGGAGAATGATGATATGGTCGCAGTGGCCGGCCATCGCTTCGTCGATGGAGTTATCGACGATCTCGTAGACGCAGTGATGGAGTCCACGTTGATCGGTACTACCGATGTACATCCCGGGGCGCTTGCGCACGGGCTCGAGCCCCTCGAGCACCTGGATCTTATTCGCGTCATAGGCCTGTGTCTTCGTGTCTGCCATAGTCCCATGCAGTGTAGGGATCTAGAGGACCAGAATCAATGGTCGATCATCGAGTAGTCGTGGCTTGCTGTAGCCAAATAATTGACAATTATGCTATGTTATTGCTTGATATTATATCAGACATGTTCTATACTGATACGTATGCCAGAAGCGGTCATCAATCCAGCAGTACGCTGGTGCCGCGAGTGGCGACATGGCTAGAAAAAAGGAGACTGCCATGCTTGTTCTTTCGCGTCAGCGTGACGAGCAGATCGTCATCGGTGACAAAGTCGTCCTCGTCATGGTTCTCAGTATCAGAGGCGCACGAGTGAGACTGCTCATTCAAGCGTCGACCTCTCTCGGCATCATGAGGGCCGAGAAGGTGTCGTACGAGGGTGAAAGGCCTATTCCCCAAGAAGGGGGCAATGGCTCCCTCGTCCTCTCCCGCAAAAAGGGCGAGAAAATTCTGATCGGGGACCACTTCGACCTCACCGTCGTTGAGGTCCGAGGAGATAAGGTGCGCATCGGCATCGATGCCCCTACGGACGTTCCCGTCCACCGGATGGAGGTCTACAAGGCCATCCATGCGGAAGAACAAGAAGACTGAATGCCATCGGCTGGAGCTGATGGCGACCGAGAGAGAGGATGCAATCCCGCTGTCCTCTCTCTCTTTTCTCTTTTCCATTTTCAATCGTCCATTTGTCCCCTATAGTCCCTGCGCTATGACGACCACCAACCCCCAAGGAACCGGCTTCGCCGACAGTGAAGAGATGCTCATCACGAAGGAAGGACTCAAGAAACTGAAGGAAGAACTGGAGTTTCTGAAGACCACCAAGCGCCAGGAGATCGCTCAGCGCCTGAAGGAGGCGATCAGCTACGGAGACCTCTCGGAGAACGCTGAGTACGAGGAAGCGAAGAACGACCAAGCCTTCATCGAAGGTCGTATTCTGGAGCTCGAGAAACAAGTGAAGAACGCCAAGATCATCACCGAAGGAGCCATCACCAAGACCGCGAAGGACAAAGTGATCGACATCAGCTCCATCGTGACCGTCAGGAACAAAACGGAGAACGACGAGGCAGAGACCTACACCATCGTCGGGAGTATGGAGGCCGACCCCATCGCACACAAGATCAGCAATGAGTCCCCCATCGGCAAGGCACTCCTTGGCCATGAGAGAGGAGACATCGTGGATGTCGTTGCCCCTGCGGGGAAGTTTAAGTATGAAATTTTAAAGGTGGCGTGAGGGAAGTGGTTACTCATTACTCCCAATGTCCGACCCTTCGCCTCCACCTGTCGCAACCCTCATCATTCCTCCTGACGTCGCGGAGAAGTTTGGTGAGATTGTCACACTGATCCAAGGATCAGAGAGTATGAATCTGGAGGAGAGACAGTACTGGATCAACATCCTGCCCATCATGACACCGGAGCAGATCAAGAACCTCCGAGACATTCTCACGAACGAGAAGGAGCAGCTCGCCGCCATCGACGCCAAGTACAAGAACACTGATGCCGGAGGAGGAACTGCGAGCCTCGTTTCCATCGAAGAAAAAATGAAGACGAAGAAACAACAACGTCTTCGAAAAGAGCAAGAGGATGCGACGAAAGAAGGGACGAAGGAAGAAGATTTATTGAAGCAAATCGAATCAGCGTGATGAGGGCTCTACCCACACATCAAGATCGCCCGCTCCGTGAGTGCGATCACTTCCTCCGGATGATCGGCCGAAGCGTGGTACCCGCCAGTCTTCAGATCCCTATCGGCAGCACTCACCCAATCCACGAGGGCATGCACTCGGGAGAGGTCCATCGATCGAGCGAGCGGCAGGAGACCGCGCACGATCAGGAAGTAGAGTCCGGTCGCAGTCGCGATGGAGCGTTCGTCACGGTGTCCCGCTTCCAGAGCCGAGAAAACGAGCGTCAGATTCTTGATCATACTGAGGAGGATCGTCCAGAGTCCGTACGGTTCCTCCCCTCGTTCGATGCGGCGCTGGAGAAACAGGAGTGCCTCGTTCGCCTTCCTCGACCCGACGAGATCTGTGAGCATCCAGATCACTTGCGATCCCGACGGAACAGCGAGTGCTTCGACCTGTTCGGGGCCGATCTCGGAGACGGATCCAGCGACGATTTTCTCGAGTTCCATCTGGAGCATCCACTGGTCATCGCCGACGATGGAGAGGAGCAGGCCCTCAGCTTCAGGTGAGATGGACATTCCATGGCCTCGCACCGTGGAACGGATCCAGACCGAGAGCTCCGCTCGGGAGAGCGGAGGGAAGTATTTCTTCTCGAATGTCCGTTCGATTTCCTTCGTTATCCCAAGCCTCTTGTCCGGTTTTGCTTCAACGAGGACAAGCACCGTCTGCGGGTGAATCTCCTCGAGCAGTCGAGGCAGATCCTCCTTCTCCAAACGCGGTATCCCCTCGAGAACAACGAGTCGCTTCTCTGCGATGAAGGGCATCGTCGCGACGGCATCGAGGAGGTCCGAAAGCGACGCATCCTTCGCCCGAAGGATCGTCAAGTTCTCCGGTCCGTACTTGGAGACAAACCGCTGCTTCCACCGCACGAGTTCCTTCGAGAGAGCGTAGGTATTCTCGCCCGTGAAGAGATAGAGATTGGACGTGTCCATAGGCCCTCCATCGTACAATTGAATGAGCGATGGAACAAAGAAATCGATTCTTTAATCATATATCCCAAAATAGTCAATTCCACTCAGCCAGAGGAAAGGTCATTCTGTGCTATACTGAAAGGAAATGTCACGAACGTATTCATTCTTCGGCAGGAAGTCCCTCCGGACGATGTCCATCGTTGCGGGGAGCATGACGACAGCATTCTTGCTCGGCATCGAAACCGCCGGTGATGTGAAGCCCATCGTCAACGGGACGCGGGCGGGAGGTGCCGTCATCGAGGGCGACTTGAACGGGAACGGATTTCTGGATCGGGAGGATCTAAAGATCGCAGAGGAACTTGCGAAGGGACTCCGGAGTCCGCTGCCCTCGGAACTGGCCGCAGACCCGAACCAGGATTTCATCATCACCGAAGCTGATGTCCTGTGGATCCGACAGAAACTAGAGAAACCATGATGAGAGCCATACGACTCTCCAACACAAAAAAACATGAACATGAACAGAGCATTCTCAGGCGTTGCCGCAGTCCTGCTCCTCGTAGGGGCTCTGACTCCCCTGACCGCTCTTGCTGATGAGGCTCCCTCGCTCGCACTCGAACCACACTGCGCGGAACAAGATCGATCCGCATGCCCATTCTTCGCTGTAGCAGATGCAGAGCACATGGCAACGAACAGCATGGCAGGAGGCGATCTTCTGGATATCGATGTCGTGCTGACCCATGATGCAGCGCAGAAGATCCGGACGATTCGAAGTTGGTTGAAGTACGATCCACAAGCTCTGGAAGTCCGAAGCGTCGAACTGACGGCAGCACTCGCCGAACCCATTCCCGATGAACAATCGTTCGATGCAACCCTCGGACTCGTGAAGATCGGTGGCGGCACAACGGGCGATCTGCCAGGTGGTCGTGTTGCACTGGCACGTGTGACGTTTCGCGTCATCGACTCGAGCAAGAATACCGAGATCTCCTTCAGCGGATTCCAACCGGATGGTCTGGGACAGACAGCCATCAATACATCATCGGAAATGGTCCACCATGACGGTGGACTCAGTGAACCTCCCTGCATCGGCGGTCTCATTTGCCAGAAGAAAATGGTGGCGCTCCTCGTGATTCAACCGAGCGCGCTGAGCATCCTGCTTGCACCACCAGTCGATGCAGCTGCTCCTCCTATGGATGCTCCACCAGCCGATCCACCTGCAGAGATGAATCAACCTCCACCTGCGCAAGCAAATCCAACACCAGATCCCTCCGCTGCTTCGTCGTTCTCGCTGCTCCAGATTCAAGGACTACGCATCACGTCCCACGAGAGCAGCATCTTCCTCGGTTGGCAGGAACTCCGCAGCAGCGAACTCGCTGGATACAACGTGTACTACGGCACCGTGAGTGGAAAGTACATGCAGCGCCGTTCGATCCCCTCTGCATCGACAAGCCTCGTGCTTCGCGATCTCGAGCCTGGAACGACGTACTTCGCTTCTGTGCGCGGCTTCAATGCCAATAATCAGGAGAGTGTGTTCAGCCAGGAAGTCTCCGTGACCGTAGGAAATCCGGAGAGCAGCAGCTCACCACTCATTGCGGAAGCCCAGACCGAGACTCCAGCGATCGAAGGTAACCCCATCGAAAAGCACGGAGGGACCGAGATCAATGGATCGACAGGTTCGGGTGATAGCATCTTCGTCTTCGCAGCTCTCTCTGCACTCATTGGCACGGGTTTTGCTCTCTCCAGACAGTGTGCCCTGTCCTCTTCTCTTCTCCGTCGTGCCTACTGATCCCATCCACAGCGGCTGGACGAGTGTTGATGATGAAGCATCATCCGTACCCGTACGTGTGAGAGCGGAGCAACAGCAACCGCCTCCTGCACCTGCTCCAATCCCCGTAACGACGCCAGCTGCGGCTCCTCTTCGCCATGCGGTTGCGGCTCCATCACCAACACAAGTCAACCCAAAGACGATGCGTCTCTCTGCCATCACAGGAGTCGGCATCGTTCTGCTCGGAGCCGTCTTCTATGCCGGTATCGGCAATCTCCGTGGAAGTCTGACAGAGGGAACGACCGGGGCGACCGTGACCATCACCGAGGATGGACACTTCTCTCCCGAGACAATCGGAGTGACTGTAGGAAGCACGCTCACGATCGAGAATAAGAATAGAGATCCGCAGGTCATGAAAGTGAAAACAGGTCGAGAACTCTTCAGTTCGCAAGTCATCTTCGATACCCCATTCGTCTTCACGATACCGAGCGATGCAAACGGCACCTACACCTACTTCTCCGAGACACTCCCCGATGACCGCCTCCTCACGATCACGGTCTCAGCGCCCATCGAAGGCGGAGCAAATCCTCCACCGCAGAGCGAACAAGCGCCAGCTCCTGCTGACTCAGCCCAGATCCCTCTCCCCTTCGGCGATGGTCCGATCACCCCAGCAGAAAATCTACCGATGCCGAATCCTGCAACACCAACTCCGATCGCTTCGGTGACACCGACCACGCCAAGTATCATCGAGGAACAAGCCGATGGAAGCGAAATCATCAGCATCGGATCAGGTGAACAACCCGCACCTGCCAACTTCGATCCTAGCAAGATCCCGACGAATCCGTACGTTGTAGGATCGGATCAACACTACGAGAACAGCGCTGCTCTCGAGGAGAAGAAACTCCACCATGGAGCACCGCTGCTGGAGATGAGAAAACATCGACCGAAGGTGAGCGCCTCGACAGGGCCCGATGTCTGGGTCGCTCTCCTCCTACCCGCACTCGCAGGCGTGTACGTGTTCTACAGAAAAATAATCGCATGCTGAAACGAGAGGGAAGACCGTGCTCCCCCCTCGACGAATGTCCTCAAGGCTAGAGTTTGCCATCGGAGCCCTCCATGGTCGTATCAGAAGGGTTCTGGTGACAAGTGTCCTTCATCGTCGTCTTGAAGGTACTGGCTGCCGTCTTCTTCGCATCCTTCTTCGCATCTATGGCATCTTTCACAGCATTATCAAACGTCTGGCGCGCAGCTCTGATGGCATCCCTGCGAGCATCCCTCGTCGTCAGTGTCCATGCGGCCTTCAGTGCGTTCTTTCGAACAACGAGAGCAGCCTTCACGGTGAATGCAAACGTATCGATCGCATTGCTGATCGCCGTCTCGCGCACCTCGATGGCATTCTGAATACAGGGAACATCGATCGTCGCTTGTGCGAAGGCAGGAAGCGCAGAGGAGAGCGCGAGCATCATCGCAACTCCAGAGAGAAAGAATTTCTTCATAGAAGTCGAGAGAAAAGAAATACAAGAGATGATGCCTAGAAGCATACTCTCGATTCTCGAGAGATACACCCACCCTTCTCTCCTGTGGCTTGCCATGAGCGACCCCGCAGTGCCGAGTCGAACTCTACGGTGGCTTGCCATGAGCGAGGCACCGCAGTGCCGAGTCGAATGGTGGGCCGGGAAGGATTCGAACCTTCGAAGGCATAAGCCGCCAGATTTACAGTCTGGTGCATTTGGCCACTTTGCTACCGACCCACGAGAAGCCACGATGATGTCGAAACAAGTATAGCAGCTGAGGTACTTGCCTCTACCGGAGTCCGCTGAGACGGACGACTGGTGCAGGGCCGACTCACACGAGAATTATGAATGAAGAATGATGAATGAAGAAGGGCATTTTCCCACACATACAAATGACAATCGTCAAAAGGTCAGCAGAAGCTGACCTTGTGCACTGAATTGGTAAGAACTCAGTCACTACAGAGTACCACTCTGCTATCCCACTGTCAATACAGTACAGAATGCATGCTTGTGCTCTCAGAGGGTCTTCTCTAGAATTCCGTCCATCTACTTTTCTTCCCCTCATTTACTATGGTCGTTCAATCTCACGTGAAGGAAACTCTCGCGAAGATGGGTCTCCGCTGCGGCGGCGATTTCTGCGATGCCCTCTCCAAGGCATGCGAGGACCTCGTCAAGAAAGCTGCATGGCGCTGCAAGGAGAACAAGCGTCAGACCGTGTACGGCTGCGACTGCTAATAATACGCAATGTTTCAAAAGGGTCGTTCGATGGTGAGCGGCCCTTTTTAGGTACGTATCGAAGGTATTGAAAGCATGGAATGTAAGGAAGGTGATTTCCTACGATACCTTCAATACTTTCCATACTTTCTTCACTCATACCGCAGCGCTTCCATGGGACTGAGTTTTGCGGCCCTGCCAGCAGGCACGATGCCGAACGTCAGACCCGTGCCGATCGCCATCACGAGTGCGAGAAGAATCGCAGAGAGGGAGAGGACGAAGTGGAACTCTCCGAGGAATCTCGCAGCAATGTGGCTCAAGAACCATCCCAAGAAAACCCCAATGGCTGTGCCGATCGCCCCACCGGTGAGGGTGAGGAAAACGGCTTCGAACAGAAACTGGAGAAGAATGTCTGAGCGCCTCGCTCCGACCGCCTTGCGAAGGCCGATCTCACGTGTGCGTTCCGTCACCGACACGAGCAGAATATTCATGATGCCAATCCCTCCGACGAGGAGTGAAATGGCGGCAACCAGTGACAGAAAGACGGTGAGACCGAGTGTCACGGAATTGATGATCGACGTCACCTGCTCGGCGCTGCGTGCGATGAAATCGTCCCTATCGGGATCGTTCAGAGGATTTTTGATCTTGTGACGGGTGCGTAGCAACTCGGTGATATCCTGTTTTGCAAGATCCGTATCGCTTCTCGCCTTCAATGTCATGTAACTGAGATGCTTCTGACCGCTCAGAACACGTGCCGAGGAGTAGGGAATGAACACAGGTTTGTCCAAATCCTGCAACAGAAACGATCCGAGGCCCTTGAGCACTCCGACGATGAGAAATGATGAATCACCGATGGTGATCTTCTTGCCTACAGGATCGAGATTCCCAAAGAGATCCTCGGCCGTCTGATGGGCAACCACGGCGACGGATTTCGCTCCATCCTCATCATTGCGGTCGAGTAGACGTCCATGGTCCAGCCTGAGCCCGTAATTGCCGAAGATCTCCTGATATGAACCCATGACGAGTGGAGACACTTCCTCCTTTCCAAACTTCACGGACTTCGATACGAGAATGATCGGCACGACGCGCTCCACGGTCGAGAGTTGCTGGACCGCGAGAAAATCATCGTAGATGAGGCTGTCCAGATTGCCACCAAATTTCTCGAATCCCTTCGGGAAGACATCGATCGTCTTCGTCCCGAATGATTCCACCTGCGAAATGATGTACTGCTGGAAACTGTTTCCAAGCGACACCATCAGCACAACGGATGCAACACCGATGATGATACCGAGCATCGTCAGGAGCGCACGATTCTTGTTGACGAGGATGCCGCGGAGAGACAGGAGGAGGGTGTCGGAGAGGAGCAAGGGAACGTGAGGAAGGTAAAGAAGGTAGGGAAGGTAAGGAAAGTGAAAATATCACTCGTAACGCAGAGATTCGATGGGTTGAAGACTCGCGGCATGTTTCGCTGGCGAAATACCGAACACGATTCCCGTGACGAACGCCATGATGAGTGCGAGGAGAACCGATGGTACCGACACGGCAAACTGATACGTCGAGAGAAACATCTGGACGACATGGGCAAGAACGAAGGCGAGAAAGATGCCGCCAACAACACCGATGAAGCCACCGAAGACCGTCAGGAAGACGGCTTCCGCGAGGAACTGGAAGAGGATGTCCTTCGACCTCGCCCCGAGCGCTTTGCGAAGGCCGATCTCACTGGTGCGTTCCGTCACCGACACAAGCAGAATGTTCATGATGCCAATCCCTCCGACGAGGAGCGAAATGGCGGCAATCGTCGTGATGAAGAGCGTGAGTCCGAGTGACACGGATCCAAGAATTTCTCCAGCCTGAGCAGATGAGCGCACCACGAAATCATCCTTCTTCGGATCATCCTTTGGATTGTCGATACGATGTCGTCTCCTGAGGAGTGCCTTCACGTCGTCGAAGGCACGATCGAAACTCTCCGTCGCCTCCATCGTCGCGTAGTTGAGATACTTCTGTCCCGTCACATCCTTCGCCACAGTGAACGGAACGTAGATGCGATTGTCGGCATTCTGAAAAAATTGGGAACCGAGCGCCTTCGTCGTGCCGACCACGGTGTAGTGACGATCGCCGATCTTGATGCGTTTCCCGAGAGGATCGATCGATCCGAAATACTTCTCAACGACATCCGGAGCCAAGACCGCCACAGCAGAGGCCCCTTCGTCATCTTCTCGTTCGATGAGTCTCCCCGTGACTGC
>JAHFJR010000016.1 GCA_023245775.1 Candidatus Peribacteria bacterium
GTTCGCTAGATGTCAAGCCTAGGTGAGGTTCTTCGCTTACTATCGAATTAAACCCCATGCTCCACCGCTTGTGTGGGTCCCCGTCTATTCCTTTGAGTTTTAGTCTTGCGACCGTACTTCCCAGGCGGCGAGCTTACCGCGTTAGCTTGGACACGGAAGGCAATTGAGAACCTCCCACATCGAGCTCGCATCGTTTAGGGCGTGGACTACGGGGGTATCTAATCCCCTTTGCTCCCCACGCTTTCGTCTCTCAGTGTCAGCAAGTGGCTAGCATCCTGCCTTCGCTTTTGGCGTTCTACCGCATCTCTACGGATTTTACTCCTACATGCGGCATTCCAGATGCCTCTCCACTGCTCCATCCAAGGAGTTTCCGAGACGCTCTCAGGGTTGAGCCCTGAGTTTTTACCCCAGACTTTCTTGGACACCTACAGACGCTTTACGCCCAGTAATTCCGAGTAACGCTTGTATCCCCTGTATTACCGCGGCTGCTGGCACAGGGTTTGCCGATACTTTCTCCTGAGGTACCGTCAAAAATTTCGTCCCTCAGAACAGGTGTTTACGACCAGTGAAGGCCTTCATCCACCACGCGGCGTCGCTCCGTCAGACTTTCGTCCATTGCGGAAGATTCCTCACTGCTGCCTCCCGTAGGAGTATGGACCGTGTCGCAGTTCCATTCTGGCTGATCATCCTCTCAGATCAGCTACCCGTCATTGCCTTGGTGAGCCGTTACCTCACCAACGAGCTGATAGGCCGCAGGCCCCTCCCGAACCGATAAATCTTTCCCAGCACCTTTCTTGCGAAGGGTGCGGGGGCATCCGGTATTACTCCTCCTTTCGGAGGGATATCCCTGAGTTCGGGGTAGGTTCCAACGTGTTACGCAGCCGTTTGCCGTGGGTCTAAACCCACTCGACTTGCATGTGTTAGGCGCGCCGCTAGCGTTCACTCTGAGCCAGGATCAAACTCTTCGAAAAGAGATTTGTCCAGCACCCTTCGCGAACGAATGGTGCTGGAGGGCTCTTATAAAAACTAGCGCATCGATTTTTTTAAGAGGGCGATACATCCTCTTCTTGACCCGCGCAGGTGCCCGAAGGCGACTGGTGCGGGTTTATTTTCAAAGAAAATAGTTGTGGACTTGCCCACCGTAGCTCCAAAGGAGCGTAGGCGGGCTAACTCTTTCTCTACTACACGATGCTGTGAAGGAGCCGATGCGTGTGAGCTTCAAGCTCCTTCTGAGAAAGGAGACTCCTCGCCATTACGAACAACGTGGCGTACTCACAGCCGAGCCATTTTAGGAGTGAGGCAGGAGGTCGTCAAGCGCGAAAACGGAGATTTTTTGCAGCCCTCACTCCGCCCAGCACCTTTTTCAAAAGGTGCTGGGCACCTCTCTCCATAAAAATGGAGAGAGGAATCTTAGGATTCATCAAAGCAGAGCTTCCTTCTCCATTTTTATGGAGAAGGACAGGAGGATGAGGGCCGATACTCCGGCAGCATTTTCCACACGGCTTGGTGGAAATTTCTGAGGGTGTCGGCGGTCGGCTGGTCTTCGATGATGATGCCTACCATGTCTCTGGAGCTCGAGATAATTGCAACTTTGTTTCCGTAGATGTTTACTTCGACGGACATCTCGACTCCTTGGAGCATTTTGAATTTTCGCTTCTCGCCGGCGCGATGCTTGAAGGCAAAATCTGTGGTTGGTGATTTGTTGACGATGCCGATGTACCAGATGCCATTCTTCGCTCTCCTCTTGCAGTATCTCCAAATCCAATCGTTCAATTCTTTATCCTGCTCTTTAGGAAAGTAGTGGTCGAAGTCGCCGACGGCGTAGAGCGGTTGGTTCTTCACGCGCAGCGTGTCTTCATAGATTTCCTTGATGCCATCCGCCCCTTGGAAAAATCGCACCTTTGGTTGCACCGTCATCGGATTCCTGATGCGCTCGAGGTCGGGAATGACTTCGAGGAGATTCCTCTTTTTTACGGCGAGTTCTTCACTCCGATGATCGAGGAAGTTGAGGAGGATCGACGGCGAGCAGGCGGTGAAATACTTCACCGAGTGTCTCTCAATGCTCTGCACGATGCTCCGTTCCGTCAGCGCTTCCAGTACGTTGTAGCAGTGTCCGCGCTTCAGCCCCGCTTTCTTAGCAACGATGCTCGCCGGCTGCGAACCGAGCTCGAGGAGTGTCAGATACACGGACATCTCTGGCTCGGTGAGACCGAAGCCGAGGAGAGCCTTGAGGATGGATTCCGGAAGCTGCATGTTGTCATGAAGTGGTGACAGTAAAAGGATAGAAGAGGTTGATTTGCAAGTCAATAAGCCATATAAAGTGTCACTACTTTCTAACAATCTTTCCCATGACTCGCGAAGTTCTCAATAAGACGATCGTCGTCAAGGTTGGCAGTGATTCCATTACCAAGAATGGAAAGCCTGATGAAGAGGTGGCGCGGTCGATTATGCAGCAAATTGCGTGTCTGCGGGAACATGGCTACGAAGTTTTGTTGGTCACCTCAGGTGCAGTTGCATTGGGTAGAGCCTTTTTTGGCCTAGAGAAAACTCCAGATGAATCCATTGAAACAAAGAAATCATGTGCGATTCAGGGCCAACCAGAGGTCATGAAATTATGGCGTGATTGTTCACCTGCAGGCCATGGTGTTGGTCAAATACTTGTCGATCGTCAGGCACTCTCTCATGGCCAATATGATAGTAAAGTTATCGATGATATCGGCAATACATCAGGTCTCTATGGCACCATACAAAGATTTAGAGAGCTGCAATCTTCCAGCAAACGTAGAACGACTGCCGTTTTCAATTGGAATGATCCTTGTCATGGTGAAGAATTGGATAAACTCGGTGATAACGATGATCTTGCGGGTCTACTCGCGAGAGAATTTGGCAATCATATTTCGAAAAAACGTCATGCCGATGCATTAGTACTTTTGACAGATGTTGATGGAGTGCGAATGCAATTCGATCATCCCGACAGTGTCATCCGTGAAATTTTTGCGCCGGATATTCATGATATCAATGAGTATAGCGATCGATTTCGTCGGACAGATTTGGTGATAGGTCCTACTCAAGATCGTCACAACGGTTCGGGTGAAATCGTTACCAAGATTCGTGTCGCACTGCATGCGGCTTTGCACGGAACCGAAAGTACCATTGCCAATGCTCGGGAGGAACGTGCCCTTGAAAGAAGGATCATCGAGCGGAAGCTTGTCGGCACGGTCTGTCGTACTCACGGGCGAATACGTTTACCATAGAGGAAGTGGTACAGATTTTTAACTTTTCTTATGTCCACCATTCCCTACTCCACCTTTGAATCCGTCGAGATGCGCGTCGGGCGCATCATCACCGTCGACGATTTTCCCGAAGCGAGAAAACCCGCGTACAAACTGACGATCGACTTCGGGCCGGAGATCGGCACGAAGAAGTCTTCGGCGCAGATCACACAGCTGTATTCAAAAGCAGATTTGCTGAATCGTCTCGTCGTGTGCGTCGTGAACTTTGCACCGAAGCAGATCGGGCCTTTCATCTCCGAGTGTCTGACCTGCGGAGCTGCGAATGCCGATGGACATGTGGCGCTGCTTGGATTCGATCAGGATGTTCCGCTGGGGGCGAAGATTTTCTAATTCAAGGCATGACTTCCATCACGCCGGTTTTTGCCAGATCTCCATTTGTTCCGGATTGCACACTTCCTCCCTCTGGGGCAGTTTCTGCTTTCTGGCTTACATGATGAATTCCTTCACACGTACCGACTGCAAGGGGCGTTGCCAACAGGCCTGCTATGGAGAGGATAACGGCGCGCTGGACAAGAGTGAGTTTCTGCCAATATTTTTTATCGAGCCTCTCAAGCGCTTCTACGAGGCTATTCATTGGTTGCAGTTTTTCCATAGTAGCGGATTCTCCTCTTTTACAGATGTTTATGCAACTTGACCTTATGAAAGACACCCTCTAAGATCGCTCCACTTTCTGATTCCCTCCTCTGCCTTCGCGGAGCAGGTTCTACCCAAGAATCCTATGCCTACTCTCATCCCCAGTTCCGAAGACGTGCGTGTCTACGAGTTTGCGGTGATGGTGAAGCCCGATCTCGATCAGAAAGCCGAATCGACCTTACTCAGTGAAGTCGAAGCGCTCTTCACTGAGGCTTCCGGAAAACTCCTCTTCAAGGATTCCTGGAGCAAGCGCGGACTCGCGTACAAGATTGGCGGATACATGGAGGCGAAGTTCATCATCTACTACTTCGAGCTCGATCCGTCCAAAGTCCGTGAGATCGATCATCAGTTGCGTCTGCAGAAGGGTGTGCTTCGGCACCTCATGGTCATCCCGCCCAAGGGATACGAGGCCGTGAGTTACGAAGCCAAGTACGAAGATTGGCTCAAGAACCGGGAGACGATCGCGCAGGTGCGCACTCGCAAGCGTGAGGAGAAGATGCAGCAGACGGTGGTCAGTCAAGCCAAGCGCACGAGTAAGCGTCTGGAGACGAAGGTGAAGGAAGAAGTGAAGAAGCCGCTTCAGATGCATGAGCTGGATAAGCAGCTCGATAAATTGATTTCCGATGACGATCTGAAACTTTAACCTGCCTGCCGGTCTTCGACTCCGAGGTCGCTCAGACTCGAGGAGTAGGTAGATTTCTCTCACATTTTCCCCACTCTGATCATGCCAGCACCCGTTCAGCAGAAAGCCAAGTACCACGAGAAGAAGTCCTGTCCGTTCGACCGCGAAGGCGTCGCCTACTTCGACTACAAGGATTACCCCACGCTCAAGCCCTTCATCGACTACTTCGGTAATATCCGCAACCGTTACTACACGGGCGTGTGCCTGAAGCACCAGAAGATGCTGAAGAATGCCATCGAGAGGGCGAGGTTTCTGGGGATGCTGGCGTATAGGAAGTAGGTCTATCCATACACGAGAAACCGGAAACTTCTTGTTCCTCCTTCCCTTGCGGGCAGGACCTACTTTTTAGGCAAGAGCTCCCAGATCATCTTCCACCACGTCCGGTAGCTCTCGGCGAGGCAGGGGCTCACGAGGACAAAGATCGTGATGTCGTCTTCCACATGCCCAAGGCCGAGCCCAGTGAAGGTCACGACGTGATCGCCGAAGACATCGATGGTCGAATCGGTTGAGAATGCCTTCGGCAGGAACGTATACGGCTTGCCGACGGATGTGAGTACGTTCGGTAACTTCTCTCGAACCTCATGGTCGAAGATGTGGAAGTACTTGATGTTCTTTTTCTTCGCTTCCTTCAGGAACCACTGCAGGAATGTTGTCAGCCGCGGATCGAACCACGCTCCTTTCGCCGCGAAAGAATGGATATCTGCGCCAGTCTTCAATGCCAATCTGAGGTAATTTTTCACACCTTCGATTCCCTTGAAGATGTAGGCCTGTTCTGCGGCCTGATGTTTCTTGTAGGTGGAGAGGAGCGCGGGGAGTACAGACTCCAGTTTTGATTTCTTCTCTTCGAGGAACTCCAGAAGCTTGCCTGGGTCTACGGCTTCGTAGACGGTCTCCCGTTGTCCGAAGACTTCATACACCAGCCCCTTCTCGATGAGTCGCCGCAGCGAATCGTACGCGTTGCTTCGGTGTACCTTGGATCGCAGCGCGATCGTGGACACCCCCGATCCGCCGTAGGTGATGAGCGATTCGTACAATTTCGCCTCGTTGGGGCTCAGGCCGAGTTCCTCGAAGAGCATTGTTTGCATGGAACCAGTATAGCAAAGTTGTAGTGATAGATACAACATCGTTGTCTTGGCTACAACAAAAAAATGAATAGAATTTGACTTAGTTTTAATTCTATTACTTAATATCTTATGGAACAGAAGCCTTCCATACTACCGGTCGAACCTACGCAGGCACTCAGCCAAGAAGAAAGATGGAAAGAGAACGCACGTATTGCGAATGCATTGAGCGAAGAAGTTCGTGGACTTCTCGCCGGGAAGCTGATGCTCATTGTCGAAGATCAATTGCTCAATAAGCATCGAGTCTGTCTTGGATTCCGCGGCTTCTCTGAGGGCAAGCATTTCATCATGGCAGAAAACCTCGATGCCGTTCGACTGATGACATGGTCAGAGATCGCGATTCTGATCACAGACATGGACTTTCCCCTAGCGGAAGGGGGACCCATTTTCCCAAATGCAGGGATGCAGTTGTTGCAGGAGGCAAATAGGCAAGGGGTACCCGCTGCTGCCTCTACAAGCAGGGAGGATTATGACTGTTCCTATCCTCCGAACATTTCCAAAGGAAATTACGGTATCCAGGACTTAGAAATCATTCGCAACCTTCTCAGTGGGCTCACTGATTCCACCCCCTCATGATGTCTGAATTGCACCAGGAATTTTCCTCAGGCGAAAATCGGTCTCTTGTTCACCTGAAAGCACTCATTGCGCTGACGGAACGATATCAAAACATGATCCTTATTTTTGATGAAAAGAAAATGCAAACACGTACTGAGTGGTTCCGTGCAGAGGAAACCGTTGTATACAATGCTGCCGTAGCGAAGTATTGCGAAGAAAATGCTTTAGACAATCGAACGCAAGTGAAGCGCTTACTGAATGAGGCAAACATTCAATCAGCTCTTTTTTTCGATGTACTGCACAATGCAGTGGTGGCATATGCACATTGCTTTCATGATAGCATCATGCGCATGACCATGCCTTCGGAGCATGAGGATGAACTTCTAGATCTCGTTCAATCCGCTCACAAAGAATATGCTTTGATGGATAAAACAAGATCTTGTTTGCAAATTACTTTCGATTCTGTTTTGTAACTTCTCTTCTTCCATTTCCATGGCTTCCACCTGCTCCCACTGCGGCCAGACATTTGAGATCAGTTCCGCTGACCTCGTTTTCCTCCGGAAAGTTTCGCCGCAGATCGCGGGGAAGACCATTGCGATGCCATCTCCCACTCTCTGTCCCGATTGCCGAAATCAGCGCCGGATGGCGTGGCGCAATGACCGGACGTTCTTCCGGAGGATCTGTGATGCGACGGGCGAATCGATGTTATCGATCTATCCGGAGAACACGCCTTTCCCCGTGTACAAGCCCTCGGCATGGTATGGCGACACGTGGAATGCGCTCTCCTATGGTCGACCGTTCGATTTCTCGCGGCCGTTCTTCGATCAGTGGAAAGAGTTGATGCACTCGGTGCCGAGGCTTGGCATCGACATCGTGAACTGCCAGAACTCGGATTACTGCAATTACTGCGGTGACGACAAGAACTGCTACCTCGACATCGCCGGTGAAGCCAATGAGGATTGCTATTTCAATCTTTTCACCAAGTATTCGCGTGACTGCGTCGACTGCACATTCGCGTACCATTCGACGCTGTGTTACGAGTGCATCCAGTGTTACAACAGCTACGCCTGCCGCTATGCGATGTACTTGGACAACTGCACGGACTGCTTCTTTTGCGCCGATCTCAAAGGTTGCAAGAACTGCGTGCTGTCGACGAATCTGCGCGGGAAGGAGTTTTATATTCTCAATCAGCCTCACACGAAAGAGGAGTACACGAAGAAACTGAAGGAGATGAACCTCGGCAGTGCAGCTTCGGTACGATCTATTGATGATCTCTGGGAAAAGATGCGGATCGAACAGGGATTCTACCGCGATATGTACACGATGAATTGCGAGGACTGCACTGGAAATGACATCACGAACTCGCGACAGTGCCGAGCGTCCTATAATGTCAGTGGTTCCGAAGACTGCGCGTATCTGCAGGACGTGCTGGATGCCAAAGATTGTCAGGATCTGAACTACTCTCTCTATAAACCGGAAGTCGCCTATGAGCTGATTTCGACTCTTCAGATGCGGTTCTCCGCCTTCTCGATGGCGAGTCACTACTGCAACAACGTGTATTACTGTGATCTTACGAATAATTCGGAGAATCTCTTTGGCTGTATCGGTATGAACCGAGGGAAATTCTGCATTCTCAATCGGCAGTATTCACAGGAAGAATACGAACAATGGATAACGAAGATCATCGATCATATGACGAAGACCGGTGAATGGGGCCAATTCTTTCCAGCTTCAATGTCACCGTTTGGTTATAACGAAACTGTCGCGCAGGAATACTATGAACTCTCAAAGGCTGAGGCGGAGAAACTGAATTTTGTGTGGCGCGAACCGAGCGAGAAGGAATCGCAGATGCCGACAGCCACCGTGCCGGATACGATCGTGGCCGCATCGCCGGACATCACCAAGGAAATTCTGCAGTGTTCTTTTTGCAATAAACATTTCAGGATCATCGCCAAGGAATTTGAATATTATAAAAATCAGGGCATCCCACTTCCCTCCATGTGTCCGTCTTGCAGGCATCATGCGCGGAATGTGCGTAGAAATCCGCGAAGGTTATGGGATCGCTCGTGCGCGAAGTGTTCGGCGCCGATCCAGACGAGCTACCAGCCTTCGAGGCCCGAGAAGGTCTATTGCGAGAAGTGCTATCTGACACTGGTCTATTGATGCTCTTCCTCACTGCGCTTCTGTTCTGTCATGATGGCACCTCTCGCTTGGCGCGGGAAGCATCCCGCTCCCAATCAAATTTTGGCTTGCTTCCTCGCATAAATGGCTATTTTTGAGAGTCAATGTATATGTGAACACTACCTAGTTTTTTTCTTCTATACTTAGATTATGTCGGGACATAGCAAATGGCATAACATTCGGGTGAAGAAGATGGCGACGGATGCTCGGCGGGGCAAGACGTACACGAAGTACGCGCGTTTGATCGAGATCGCCGCGCGCGAGGGTGGTGGAGATCTCTCGAGCAACGTGAGACTCCGGACACTCGTGGACAGTGCGAAATCCGAGTCTGTACCGAATGCGAATATCGATCGCGCCATCAAGAAGGGCACGGGGGAGACGAAAGGGGATGCAATGCAGGAACTCGTATACGAAGCCTACGGTCCGGGCGGAGCGGCGTTCATTCTCGAGTGTCTGACCGACAACAAGAACAGGACGCTCTCGAATGTGAAGACGATTCTCGGTAAGAATGGCGGTCACTTCGCAGCGAACGGCTCGGTGATGTGGATGTTCGAGAGGCAGGGAGTAGTCGTGGCGGGAAGTGAAAAGTTGAAAGTTGAAAGTGGAAAGTTGTCTGAGGATATTGAGCTAGGATTGATTGAGTATGGTGCTGACGATATTCAGCAGAACGAAGAGCACGTACGGGTGTTCAGTGATCTGCATGCATGGAAGAAAATCCGTGATTTTTTGAAATCGAAAAACTTCGACATCGTTTCCGCAGGTCTTGAGTACATCGCGAAGCAGACGGCACCTCTTGATGCTGCGGCGATGGAGAAGATCGAAGCGCTCGTCACGGCACTTGAGGAAGATGATGACGTCTCGGAGGTGCATACGAATGCGGTGCAGGCTTGAGCACAGCCCTCACCTCCCGACCTCCTCTCCATAAAAATGGAGAGGAGGGGGCCCATGTTCAAGAAAAACAGAGCTTCATTTGTAGGCATCCTCTCTCCATTTTTATGGAGAGAGGTGGCCCGCTCGGCGGGCCGGAGTGAGGGCTGCTTCCTCCATTTTCTCCGCCAACTGGTAGCGAACAATTTTTCTGAGTTCTACACTATTCGCTCATGCGTGCTTTTTCCGCGTTACTCTCGGCCCTGTGGCGATACGCCGACTCACGGCGTGCTGTCGTTGTGCTCTACGTTACGCTGTTTGTGATCGGGAATACCGTATGGCTGTTTGAGCCCTACGTCATCGGGAAAATCCTGAATGCTGTCCAGCAGTCGGAAGAGGATCCTTCTGCAGCGTCGTCGATTCTCCGTTCGCTTGCGATGCTCGTGGGGCTCTCCGCTGGGTTCTGGCTCTTCCATGGTCCCGCCCGAGTCCTTGAGCGAACGAACGCGTTCCATGTGCGCACTGCCTTCAAGCAACATCTCTTCTCTGTGATCACTGCACTTCCCCTACAGTGGCACAAGAACCATCACTCCGGCCAGACGATCAATCGTATTTCGAAGGCGACGAATGCACTCTTCAGCTTCGCGCAGGACGGATACCAGCTGATCGAGATGATCGTGCGTCCGATCGGAGCGCTCGTGGCACTCACGATTCTCTTCCCGATGGCAACGGTCGCGGCCGTTGTCGCGATGTCTCTGGCATGCGCGATTGTGTTCTTCTTCGATCGGATACTCCTGCCGCTCTACGATCTCCTGAATGAGAGAGATCACTTCGTCGCATCGGCATTGCATGACTACATCACCAATATCACGACCGTCATCACACTGCGACTGGAGCAACTCACGCAGACGGAGTTATACAAACGTATGTCGAGCTATTTTTCGGTATACCGCCGTGAGTGTAGGATCAACGAGGTGAAGTGGTTCATCGCGACGATGTCCATCTCGCTCACGATCGCCATCATCCTCGGCGGATATGCGGTGAGTGTTCTCAAGGTAGGTGCGGTGCCGCTCGTTGGGACATTCTTCATGTTGTACGAATACTTACAGCGCATTGGCAGTGCGTTCTACACGTTCGCATGGAAGTACAGTCAGGTCGTCGAACAGTACGCAAACCTCCGTTCTGTGCAGCCGATTCTGCAGGCGGACCAAGCTGAGAAGCATCTGCAGTGCTCGATCGATCCGCTGTGGCGGACCATCGAGATCCGGCATCTCGACTTCACGTACAAAGATGAGGAGAGACCGATGCAGCATCTTCAGAAGATTTCACTCGTTCTCAGGCGCGGCACGAGGATCGCATTCGTCGGTGAGAGTGGCAGCGGCAAGTCGACACTGATGTCACTGATCCGCGGTCTTCACGAAGCAGACCGAGGAGTCGTTCTTTGCGATGGCCTCGAACTTGCGCACGGCCTGAAGGATGTCGGCTCGACTGTCACGCTGATCCCGCAGGAGCCCGAGATCTTCGAGAATACGATCGAGTACAACATCACGATCGATACGGATCAGGAGGCGAGTGAGCTCACCGAAGACATCGAACTCTCGCGTTTCGCATCCGTTGTCGAGCATCTGCCACAGGGACTCAAGACGAATACGGCTGAGAAAGGAGTGAATCTGAGTGGTGGCGAGAAACAGCGACTTGCCCTCGCACGTGGATTCTTCGCGGCGAAGCATGGTTCGAGGCACCTCACCACAGGGAGTTCCATCATCCTGCTCGATGAGCCGACAAGTTCCGTCGATCCGGTGAACGAGCGGCATATCTACGAGAATATGATCCGGCGTTTCGGTGATCGGTGCATCGTGTCGTCGCTCCACAAGCGCTATCTGCTTCCGCTCTTCGACTACGTCTACGTTTTTTCCGGAGGGAAGATCGTCGACGAGGGCACACCACTGGAGATCGGTCCGAGGCTGAAGAAATAAAATAACCAACGCGGCAAGCATGCCGCTCCGGTTCAGATTTGCATGTCGCTCCGGCTTCCTATTCGAATATAAATTGCACCTGATCTTCTGCCGTGTTGAAGTACGAATCCGTCACCGTAACACGAAACGTATGTGTCCCCGTGCGTTCGACGCTTCGCGGAACACGAACACTGCCTTCGTACGGAGGTTCGGTGAAACTACGGAGTGGTTTGCTATCGACGAAGAATTGTACAGAGGTGACAGGAGACGCGGAGGTGATGACGATGGTGGGAAGGAAAGAGGGGTAGCTCACCTGTGCACCGGACGTTGGCGAAGAGATATGCACGATGGGTTTGGTCCCTCGACCCGGTGTCAGCAGAGGGTCGCATGCTTTCGTCGGAGCGAGAGGGAGGGGGAGGAGCGATCCGGAGTGATCGGGCCTTGCGTTCCACAGTGTCATCTGTGCAGCGGCCCACTCTTGTACGCCTTGTTCCCACAGCGGCCACCGATGCGGGAGTTCGCTCTTTGGAAGGAAGAAGGGTTGCTCTTCGATGGCTTCGCTTGGACAGGTCGGAGAGCTGAGAAGGCCCGTCACTTTGTCTACCTTCACGAGGACGCACCCTGAGTCCGGTTCGGAGGGGGTCAACTCTTCGAGGAAGACATCGGCTCCCTGGAGACCCGTTGGCGTGCAGGTGGATGCAAGAAGCCCCGAGAGTCTCGAGAGGAGTGGATGTGTGATGTTCTCTGGCATGTGGAACGTGGTCAGAGGTTTTGGGAGTTTACTGTTGGCCTGCACCATGAAGTCGTGCCAGATGGGTGCAGACAGTGTCAGGCCGTCCGCTTTCTCGAAGAGAGACTGACTCGTGGCATTCCCCGCCCATACGCCCGTGATGATGTTCGGCGTGAAGCCGATGGTCCACGTACTCTCGGGGCGGCGAAGGGTGCAATTCTTCTTCGTATCGCGCTCGAGACACTTGTTGCTCGTTCCTGTTTTTGCCGCCGCAGCAAATCCGGGGACCGAGAGGATCTGCTGCCAGTACTCGTTTGGCCTTGCAGAGACATCACTCAAGACCGATGTCACTTCTGCGGTCAGTCGAGGATCAATCACTTGCTGCGGATGCTCCTCTTTTGGCAGGTAGCGAATATTGCCATCTTTATCGGTGATCCTCAGCAGGCTCGTCATCGGCCGAAACATGCCGCCATCGGCAATCGTTGCATAGCCTGTGACGATCTCGGTCAGAGGAACTTCGGCGGCACCGATTCCCAGTGGCCATCCATAATCGAAGTTCGAGTTCTCCTTCCTCTTCTCTCGTTTCTGATTCGTTGGAGAAACGACGCCCATGCGATCTGCGAGAGAGAGCAGGGATTCCTCTCCGCCTCCGAGGAAGAAGGCTTTGATCGCAGGGATGTTCCTCGAACCGCCGAGGGCCTTTCGCATCGTCGTGAGTCCCCAGAACGTACCGTCGTAGTTACTGGGTTCATCTTCTCCAAATTTCGTTGGGACATCGTAGACGATGGAACCCGGGCTGAATCCTGATTCGAATGCATTGAGATACGTGAAGGCCTTGAAGGTGGATCCTGGCTGTCGCGGATTCCTCGCCATATCGATCTTGCCCTCGTGCTCATCATCGTTGAAATCGGCATTGCCAACGTACGCGAGGACCTCGCGCGTGATGGGCGATACTGCGACGAGGGCAATGTTGTTCGCACCGAAGCGCTTTCGAAGATCATCTCGGTGGGAAGCCACAACTTTTTCAGCTACCTGCTGGAGCGTCCAATCGAGTGACGTTGTGATCCTGAATCCTCCCTGTTCGAGAATACGATCATCGATGCTGAGGAGGTCTTCGACTTGTTTCTGCACCCACAGGACGAAGTGTGGTGCACGAATGTCGAGTCGATCGGGTGCGAAGGTCATCGTGCTCAGGTTCTGTAGAGCTTTGTTGTACTCATCGAGACCGATCTTCCGTTGGTCCAACATGTTCTTGAGCACTTGGTCCGTGCGTCCGCCGATGTAGAGTTTCAGGGCTCCGCTGCCGATGGAATGGCCGAGGAGACCAATGCGAATGTGTGCATCTGGGATCTGTGATATGGAGGTGATCTCCCCGAGGTCGATCTTGTGTTTCATTTCTGTCGATACTGTAGTGAAGCGATGACTGCCGTACGGGTTCAGGTACGTTGGACGCTGCAGGAGTCCTGCAAGGACTGCCGACTGAGCAAGACTGAGGTCCTTGGCACTGATCCCGAAGTAGTTCCTCGAGGCTTGCTCGATCCCGTAGGCGTTGTGTCCGAAGGGTATCCAGTTCAGGTAGAGCTCGAGGAGCTCATCCTTGTTGTACCGATGTTCCAGCTGACAACTCAGGAGAAATTCACGTGCTTTTCTAAGGACGGACCGTTGCCGTCCCACGAGGGCATTCTTTGCAAATTGTTGTGTGAGCGTCGATCCGCCAGATCGGACGAAGAAACGTGGAGCGATCTGACTGAGGACTGCTCGACTGAATCCAATGACATCGAAACAGCTGCTGCGTTCAAAGAAGCGTTCATCTTCGATGGCGATCACGGCCTTCTTTGCCATCGGACTGATCTGATTACCGCGTACGTACGTACGATCTTGCTCGGAGAACAGCCGATACAGCTCGATACCGTTTCGATCCAAGATGACTGTGCTCTGTGCTGGGAACATCGTGGTTGGATCATCGATATTGGGCAGCGTGAACCAGAGAAGAACACACGAGAACACACTGAGACAGGCAATGATCATCCCTACGGTTTTCAGTATCTGTCTTCGATCGTTGGGTGCTCTCAGGGCGAAGAGACGTGCCCGCACATGCGAGAGACCTCTGTGCACACGGCTCGATAGGCGAGAGCATGCCAGACGTATCCGCAGTTTCAACTGTCGCTTCACTCGGGATGTCGCTCCTGCGTGGTGATCGATATTCCTTCTTTGGAATGGATAATTTTCCATGAGAGACCAAGTCTAGAGGTATGGACCTACGAGCTCAAGTTGGGTGTTCCTCCTCTATTTCACGTTCAATTTCTCCTCGAGTTGTGGTAGAATGAGACGATGTTCATCCGACGCTTCTTCGTGGCATTTCTCCTCGCGTTGCCGACTGTAGCGTCTGCGCAGCTCACCATCGATACGGGCGTGCATAGCGATGTACCGACGATTCTGCAGGGACTCATCGATACCTTGCTTGCATGGAGTGGTCTCACGGCGACAGCACTGTTCCTCATCGGGTGCATCATCATGGTCGGTTCTGGAGGGAACGAAGCCTCTCTCTCCCTGGGGAAGAAGATCATGAAAGAGTCACTCATTGGCCTTGCGATCCTCCTCTCGTCATGGCTGATCCTCAGCACGGTGATCTCCTTCATCGCAGGCTGATTCCCACCTCTGCTACACTGTGGTTGTCCTATGGCTTCGTTTTCTAGTGACACGATCGAGCAGATGTTGACGCAAGCAGAAGAGCTCAAGTTCCAGGGGAAGTATGAGGAGGCGCTGCGTATTCTTGAACAACTCCTGATTGTCGATCCCGACAATGTGACAGCCCTCGAGGAAGTGGCGGACAACGAGCTGAGCCTCGGTTCATACGAGCGCGCTGAACGTGCGGCAAAGCAAGCACTTGCGTTCGATAAGAACAGTTACACCGCTCACTACATTCTTGGTTTCATCGCATCCCACTTCGAGAAGTGGAAGGAGTCGATCGCTGCACTCAAGATTGCCAATACGCTCGAGCAGAATAACCCCGAGATTCTGCGGTGTCTCGGTTGGTCGCTCTTCTCGTCTGGCTCGACGCTCGAGGGGATGGCAACGCTCGAGCGTTCGCTCAACTTGGAGGAGGGGAATCCTCTCACACTCTGCGATCTCGGCGTTGCGTATCTGAAGACGAAAAATTTTGCCAAATCAAAGGCACTCCTCGGTCGCGCTCTCGATCTCGATCCGAGCAATCCGCGCGTGCAGGAATGTCTGGCGATGGTGAAGAGACTGGAGAAGCTGGCGGGGTGAGTGCTACACTCTTGCCCATGCTTCGCATGGACTTCCTTCCCCCTCTCCTGAAGAGGGGTATCGCGCGTGGAATGCAGAATATCGTTCGGGAGCAAGGCTTCGGTACGGCCCTCGGTTCACTGTTCGGCGTTCTCCTCCTTGGGCAAGTGCTCCTCCTCCTCGTCTTCGGCATCGAGGGCGGTCTCACACTCCTCCAGGAACAGACGGACCTTCGACTCGAAATTCTCGAGACGGCCACGGACAGTCAAATCCAAGATCTCTTTCAGAATATCCGGCAATTGCCTATCGTTGCAGATGTCGTGTATATCACGCGTGAGCAGGCCTACGAGCGACAGAAGCAGCGTGATCCTGATCTCGTCGCTTTCCTCACGAAGTTCGGCATCGAGAATCCATTTCCCGAGACGATCGGCGTTCGCTTGAAGCGTCTGACGGATTACTCTTCCTTCCTCCATTTCCTCCAGCAGCCGGTGTTCACGAAAGTGGTGAATCCCTCCTTCCTCTCGCAGACGACGGATCAGGAGCAGCAGGTGTATCTCCTCATCGAAGCTGTGCGTGCGGCGAAGATCATGCTCTTCTTCATGGTCGCCCTGCTTGTCGTCGTTCTCCTCTTTGTCGTCGTCGAACTCGTGCGTCGCAGGGCGCTCAGTAAGCGCGAGGAGCTCTTCGTCGAACAGTTGGTCGGTGCCGATTCTTTCACGATTCTTCTCCCGTTCTGTACGGAGATGCTGTGCTTACTCGCTCTTGCGCTCGTTTGCTCCATGCTCCTTGCTGGAGTCCTTCTCCTCCTTCTGCCCTCGGTCTTGCCTGTGCTCGCTTCCGGAGGACTCTTTGGACCGTGGGCAGCGGTCACGGTGCGACTTCTCCTCTCCTCCCTCCTCTGGCTCTTGCCACTCGAGGTGGGGCTCGTGGGGCTGCTTGCAGCAATCGGTACTGGGATCGCGCTCCGGTCACATCTGTCCATGCAGCTCTTGCCGCTCCTGACCTCCGAATAGTTCCCCTCTCTCTGTGCCCAAGTCTTGGACTGATGAAGCCATCGTGCTTCGCACCTACAATGTTGGTGAGACAGACCGTTTCTGCCTTCTGCTTACCGCGCAACGCGGTCGCATCGCCGCTCGGGCTACTGGTGTTCGTCGCCTTCTCAGTTGTAGGGCAAGCGGACTTCTGCCACTCCATCGCGTTCTCGTCGTGTGCGAAACACATTCGTTCGGTGAGACCATCACCTCTGCAACGTGTCTCGATCCGCATCGGCACAGTTGGCAGGACCCTGAAGCGTTCTCCTCTGCGCAACAAGGCATCGAACTCCTCCTCCGGCTCACAGAAGAGGGGACACCGATGCCTCAGGTCTATCCATTGACGTGTGCTTTCCTCACGCTCTGTTTCCTGCCCTACCAACGGATCGTACTACCACTCTTCATGCTCAAGGTACTTCTGATGCTCGGATCCTGTCCGTCCTTGACACACTCCTCGATGAGTCACCAACCTTTCTCCCTAGGTGACAGGGTCGTCTTCAGTCCTCGGATTGGTGGTCTCCTCCTCCAGAGTGAAGACCGAGGAGGGCAACTCCTATCACCCCTCTTTCTCCATGGGCTCTCGCTCCTCTCTACCTCCACGTTGGAGCAGATGCTCCCGCACTTTGCAGCATGCATCCCAGAGTTGACACAGTTTGTTCAGTGTTTGACTGGGAGCCAACTTGGGGGCTCACTCAAGGCTGAAGGTGTTTGTTTGGCCATGTCTTCGGCTCGTACGCCCACTTGAAACGTGAGTGGTCGGGCTTCGTAGGAGGAGAAGAAGTGTTCGAGAGTTGCTCCGGAATTTCCGCGCTCAATTCGTCGGTACCAGAGAACATTCATGCCGTCATGCCGCTCGCCAGCTTTCCGTCGCTCGCCGACGGGGATGTCTGCTGTGTACACCACTCGCTCTTCCTTCGGCGCCTCTTTTCTGTCGGTGATATAGGGGCCGAAGATCTCTGTTGCCCGATCATCCTTCGTGCCGTAGTAGATGAAGAAGACGTGGTCCTGTGGATCGAGAATGGTCTGGATGAGCAGGGCCCCCGGCGTGTTGTTCAAAAATTTCATGTCGACATTGGGAGGGAAGATCGTTGCATCCGTCCCCTGCGGTGAGTAGTAACTCACAGCGTAACTGTGGTTCTTGCGTTGCAGGATGGGCAGTCCGTACTCCCACGGACCGCGGTACGCCGTCGAGCTCACTTGGCAGAGACCTCCACCATAGTCTGGCAGAGTCGTGTCTCCTTGGATGATCAATTCCTTCCAGTATCCTGTCTTCTCATTCACGGGTCCGAGCACCCGATCGAACGAGAAGACTGATCCTTGTGGGATGATGTGGCCGTTGAATCGTTCGACTCCTACACCGATGTTATGTCGCCGATTGACAGGCGAAGCAGCGAAGACAGATTCACCGATCATCACCACTTCCTTGATCCCCATCGATCTCAGTGTGCTATCCATTACGGTGATGTGAGGTTGCCCCTCGATCACAGGGAGCTGGACGACATCGATATCGTTTTCCAGGGCTGTCTTCGTGAGTCGTGCCGCGAGCGAGAGGTCGACTGTACGACTGGTGAGTCCTTGCCCAGAGAAGGTCACCTGGCCGGATCCTGTTCTCTGGATGATGACGCTGCCCCCATCGCGGTTCAGTTTCGCTGCGACGACGCGGTCGATGGTGGCGACGATTGCTTCCTCGTTCCATGCATCTGTCTGTGTGCGTGTCCATCCATCTTCGATCTTTGTTTCCTTGCCGCACGTGAGGAACCGTGCGGGTGGCAGAGCCTGCACGCCGTGGAAGAACCACTGCTCCTTTGGCGTTCGCCACTCTGGGTGCAGGGAGACGGGAATGGTGAAGAGGTGGTGACCGAACGTATAGGTGATGCTCGCGGGCGCGGCGAGTGCCCTCGTTATAGAGAGAGAGAATACGAATAGTGTGATGGCGATGAATCGGAACATTGACAATGTTCGTAGGAGGAAGAATTTCAGAATTTTATTGTCCATTATCGATTGTCCATTGTCCATTTTTCTGAGTTTTTTGCCATTATCGTTTCACCTGCATGTCATCCAGTGCCCGGTTCACGAGCAGGTCTGCACGCGCATTCTTTGCTCTCTGCACGTAGACGAAACTGATGTGCGGGAAGGAACTCTTCAGATTGTTGATTTCTTGGATGAGTGGCGTGAAGGTCGCCATCTTCACACGATACTCGCCGTTCAGTTGTTTCACCACGAGTTCTGAGTCGAGGTGACAGATCAAATGATTTGGACAGAATTCCTTTGCGATCTTGAGGCCGGTGATCAGGGCTTGGTACTCGGCAATATTGTTCGTCTGGACGCCGATGCATTCGCCATATTCGCGAAGCACAGTGTTCTTGAGCGGGTCGAAGAGAACGCAACCGACAGCCGCTTGACCGGGATTTCCACGTGACCCTCCGTCGGTGAACAGGTGCAGCGTTCCGCCGATCGCAACCGGCTGATCCGCGTCCGTCACTTTGTGCGTGTGGAGCGCCTTCTCAAGAACCTCGACGACGAATGCATCCCGCTCCGCCGTGTCCGGAAAGAGTTGTGTGAGTCGCTTCGTCAGGGAGAGGGGGAGACGCATGGAGGAAGTATAGCGCAGGTCAGCGTTGATGAGGTTTCAATTGTATCGTTTGAATTTTGAATCATGAATTATGAATGATGGGATGGAATATATTCCACGTTTATAAAAACAGTATCCATCATTCATCATTCGTCATTCATGATTCTTTGCAGTTACACTGTTTCCCTGCACATTCGCACGTCTCTGCGAGATCCAACTTGAATCGTCCTTCCCGGAAATCAATCGTTGAGCCGCCGATACGCCAGAGCGTTTCGCTCGATGCAACGAGTGAGACGTTTTTGACCCCCTCGCAGGTGAAGATTCGGTCGTCCGCCGTTGTTGCATCATCGAATTCCATGCAGAAACTACCGTCTGTACCTGTCGTGACACGCAGACACACCTTCTTTTTCTCCTCGGCAACTCCGATCTTCTGTAGCGCCTGCGCTGCCGCCTTCGTGAGTGTGAGCACTGCCGGTCGGGCAGGAGATGTATCGATCAATTCCTGTAGGTCCGTCACAAGATTTTCGATGTCTGTATCGGTCAGTCCGTGTGACCGTGCGCCGGCCTCGATCGAATCCGTCGTAGCGAATGCGCAGTGGAAACAGTGCAGGCCGTAGGCAGCGAGGATGTCAGCCGCTTTCGGATGGAGTGCGATGGCATCCATCACATTTGTTGTTGTGTCGATCGTGGGCTGAAATGGCTTCCACACCTTATTTTTTCCCTTTTGCTTCTTGGCCCTCACGGTCTTCGCCTTGTCCTCTGCCTTCGATTGTCGTCCAAGTGGCATGGGCCTAGTCTATACTTTTTTCGCTATGCATATTCTTCGCCGATTCGCCCTCGTTCTTCTCCCGATGATCGCCCTCGTTCTCGGGTGGCAACTGGGCGCTCGGTACGAATGGAAGCAGCTGAATCAGGAACGACAGCATCTTTCAGATCTCTTCACGGTGTCGGCGGGGAGCGGTCAGATGGTGAAGGTTGATCCCGAGAAGGAGGTCGATCTGTCACTCCTCTGGAGTGTGTGGCGACTCCTCGACAAACGCTACGTGGCACCAGAGAAGTTGGATACGAGGACAATGGTCTATGGCGCCGTCGGTGGGCTCGTCAGTGCGATTGGTGATCCGTACACACTCTTCATGACGCCTCAGGATATGAAGATGTTCGAGAGTGCGCTCAGTGGAACTCTAGAAGGCATCGGTGCACAGCTCGATCTGCATGATGGCCACGTGGTCGTCATCGCTCCACTGAAAGGTTCGCCTGCTGAGAAGGCTGGTCTGCAGCCGAAAGATATCATTGTGAGTGTCGATGGGACGTCTGTGGAAGGGATGGCCCTCGAGAATGTCGTGACACTCATTCGCGGACCGAAGGGCAGCTCGGTTGCTCTCTCGGTGATTCGGGGAGAGGCACATGCTCCGATCACGATTCATGTGAGGCGAGATGAGATCCACATTCCGAGTGTCGAGTCCAAAGTCATTGCAACACAGACGGGCTCGATCGGCTACATCGCACTGAATCAGTTCGGTGATGATTCCGTCGCGGAGCTTCGCAAGGCGATCCTCGCGTTTCCGAAAGATGTGAAGGGACTCGTGCTCGATCTTCGGTTCAATGGAGGCGGCTATCTGGATGGAGCGGTGGACTTGGTCTCCATGTTCGCATCGTCAGGGGATGTCGTCAGCGTGCATCAGCGTGACGGTGATCCGGAGGTACACAGGGTCACGGGCTCACCGATTCTGCCGACGATCCCGATGGTTGTGCTCATCAATGGCGGATCTGCAAGCGCATCCGAGATCACTGCAGGAGCGTTGCAAGATCTGAAACGTGCGACGATCATTGGTACCCAGAGCTTTGGAAAGGGTACCGTGCAGGAGGTGATCGAACTGCCGGGAGGTGCGAGTCTTCGTGTGACGATCGCGCACTGGATGACACCTGCTGGACACGATCTTGGCAAGAAAGGCGTGACACCGGACTTCGTCGTCGAACGAACGACGGAGCAGTACCAGAGGGGAGACGATCCTCAGTTAGGTGCTGCCGAGGCGTGGCTTACGGCGAAGAAGGTGCCTGTGGTCATGAAGACGGTGAGCGGAAGCGTGAAGTAGACTTCAGTGCTGAGTTTCCTTTACAGCTTCAATATTTCCCTGATGAAGGAAATTTCACATTCTTCCAAGGCTGATCGCTGAATTTTTCCATTGATTGTTCCATGGAATCCCAATGCTTCCAGTCCCATGATCAATCTTATTTGTAGACTCGTGTCCTCCGTGAGTGCGCTGGCGAATTGTTGCACATTGATCCCTGTCCATGAGTCATATTGCTCTCGGATGAATTTCGTTGCATTTGGATGCTTCGGTTCTTCGGTCGTCGTTCGTTGTATGAATTCTCCAGCCATACGTTCTCAGAAATATAGAAAAGGACGGCATCCTAAATCTTCTGTTTTGAATGTCAAATTAATACCTGAAGAGCTCCTCAATCTTGAAGAACCTTGCCACTTCTTTTTCGGCGGTCTCAGGACTGTCTGACGCATGGGCGATGTTGACCATGACGTCTTTCCCGAATGTTGCACGAATTGTTCCTGCCGCTGCCTTGCGGCTGTCGGTCACCCCTAACATATCGCGCATGGTCGCAATGATAGTATCGCCTTCAAGGACGAGGGCGATGACCGGAATCGAGCTCATGAATTTCTCGATCTCAGGGTAGAACGGCTTATCGGCGACGTGTGCGTAATGTTCGCGGAGGATCGCCGGTGTCAGACTTATCATCTTGCAACCGAGGATTTTGAATCCCGCATCTTCGAATCTCGTGATGACTTTTCCGCAGAATTTACCTGCAATGGCATCGGGCTTGAGGAGGATCAGGGTGCGTTCCATGGGTGGATTCGGAAGAAAGTTGCAGTACTTGTACCGGAAATCAGCGGTTTTGACAACAGGCCATGCCTATGATCAGTTATTCAATCGTCGTGTTGATTGCTGATACATCTTGCGTGGTTCCGGAATCATAGAAGGAGAGACCACGCTCAAATCTCCGAGAGCACAATGAACATTGCCTCTTGTTGCATGAATGTCCACCAATGGATGCATATATCGCATGATATCATTCCTTTCTTGCCGATTCTCAGGGGGTAGAGTTTCCATACGTATTCATTGTATGCACATTTTTTTACGAAATCAGCCCCTCCAATTCCTTTTCGTTTTTCTCCTTTCCAATCACAACCAATCGCAAACGCTCGGTTTTCAGGAGTTTCTTCGCAAGAGCGTTCACCTGTTCACCGGTAACAGATTCCACTTCGGCGAAGTACTCGGGGAGATCGCGCGTTTTCGGATAGAGGAGTTGCTGCTTGCCGAAGAAGTGCGCGCGTTCCTCGCTGTCTTCCATCGAGAGCGTGACTTTACCCTTTAGGAAATCTTTTGCACGACGAAGCTCTTCCTTGGTAATGCCGTCCTTCGCGCATTTTTCATATTCGACTCTGATCGCGCTGATCGCCTCGTGCAGACGCGACTGATCGACGCCAGCGCGCGTGGAAAATAGTCCGGTATCTAAGTAATTATCAGTCGATGTTGAGATGTAGTAGCAGAGTCCGCGGGCTTCGCGAATGTTCAGGAACATTCTGGAGCTCATCGAGCCTCCGAGGATGATGCTCAGTAGTTTCTGTGCGAAGTGATCATCGGATTGTGACGAAACTCCTTCGACGCCAAGCACGAGGTGTGCTTGCTCCGTTTGTTTGTTCGTGAGGGCCACGCGCTTTCCCGCATGCGGTTTCACGGCAAGGAATGACTGCGCTTTCTTGCCGCCGATCTTTGCGAAGTAACGATTCGAGAGATCCATCGCCTGTGCTTCCTCGATTTTTCCGGAGAACGTTGCGACAAGATTGTCTGGTGTGTAGAGCTCCTCTTTGTGCGACTGGAAATCTTTCTGCTTCACGGTGCGGATCACTTCCTCCGTGCCGATCGTATCCCATCCGAGCGGCTGGTCGCCATACACGAGCGTCTCGAAATCCCACCCCGCCTGATACATCGGAGTGTCCTGGTACATGCGGTACTCCTCGATGATCACGCCGCGCTCCTTCTCGATCTCCTCCTCCGGAAACCGCGCATGCAGGAGCATATCCGAGAGCACGTCGCACGCGAGTTCGGCCTTGTCCGCGGCCACCTTTACGTAGTAGCCCGCGTACTCTTTGCCCGTGAATGCGTTGAAGTCTCCCCCGACCGAGTCGATCGCCATGCTGACTTCCGCAGCGGTCTTGTACTTCTTGCCGCCCTTGAAGAACATGTGTTCGAGGAAGTGGCTGATGCCACGCGTCTTCTGCACTTCGTACCTCGACCCTGCACCGGCGAAGACGAGGACGGTCACTGCGGATGTTCCGTCTACTGGAGCAGTGAGGATGGGGAGGCCGGAGGGGAAGCGGGAGAGGGCGAACATGGCACGCAGTGTACACGTTGATTTGGAGGGTTGAGAGTGGAAAGTGGAAGGTTGAAGGTTGAAGGTTGAAGATGGACAGTGGAAGGTGCGCACCTAAAAGTACTTTCAACTTTGCACTGTTCACTTTCAACTCTTCCCTCATCCCCTTGACGCCTTCCTCAACTCTTCTGTACCCTCTCTTGGCTCTATGCTCGGAAAGCTTCGTTGGCGTCGGCGATTACGTGTGCACGGATTCCTTGCACGCGCTGCGACCAAGAACGGACGTCGTGTCGTCCGTAAGCGCCGTGCGCAGGGACGAGTGCGTCTGACGGTGCAGAAGAGGCTGAAGTGAGAGAATCGTTGTTTGTGTTTGCAGAGAGTCTTTTGATGAAGAATCAAGAATTATGAAGTAAGAATTAAGAATCTCTGTTTTAGGTGTAGCAAGTATTCTCAATTCCTAATTCTTGATTCTTAATTCTTCTTCGTAGAAATGGATGCTTCCACTCATTCTGATACAATCACACCATGGACTCCCTCCGCCGCGCATCGGGTGCCTTGTTCTATCTCCTCGGGACGCTTGCAGTTACTTCGATTATTCTGGTACAGCGAGGGATCTTGGTTGATCTCTCCTCGACGCTTCTTGCGGTCATCGATCTGCCACTGCTTTTGACCGGTATGTTGTTTGGCGGCAGCACGCTCGTGACGAGCATCGGTCGCGGACAACACACGAGAGGACTAGTAATTGTTGTCTTTGTTCCGCTTCTCCTCGTCTTCACCTGCTTCGCGTATCTGAATTTTGCGATGCCGTTTCCGGAATGAGTATTAGGTAGTGTTCACATATACTTTGGCTCTCAGATTCAATTTCATGCGTCTCCGCACCCCGAACGGGTGCTCCTGTGGTGGAAGTATTTCTAGAATCAAACGGAGCAGGTGTTCGACCTGCGTTGATGAAGAATTGGAGTCTAAAAGTATGTGAACAGCACCTAGTACAGTTTCGACCGATGCAGTATTCGAAGAAGCAGAATGGTTTTCTCTTTCTCATCCTTATTCAATAGAACACGATAGTTGCCTATGCGCAGCCTGTAATCGGCAAGCTCATAGTTTTTCAGTTTCTTGATTTGGATATTCTCATCCCAAGGATCTTTTTCGAGTTTCTTGATAGCCTGAAATACCCGAAGCATGTGCGTTCTGTCGATGGCGTCACAATCTTTTCGCCAGCATTTTCCATCAACAATGATGAGTTTATACGGCATAGTTTTTCATGAAACTATCGAAGGGAACCCCATCACCTTTCTTGAATTTTCTTGAGTGTAGAACGATGTCCCGTGTCTCCGGATCATTCAATTCCCACAGTTCTTCCCGTAGCTGGTCCAGCATGCCCGATTCCATGAGCATCTTCACCGTCTCTTTCGAGAAGACGAGTCCGGTGATCTTGTTTTTGCTGAGAACAAAGCGCATTGGCTTTTCCGAAGCAAAGACACTCTTCAAGTGCCGCTGGAGATCGGTGATCGAGATGAATTCTGAAAGCATAGAAAAAACATGGAAATACATGCTTATTCTATGCTAAAAAATAAGAGAAAGCAAGAGGTATTCGGCTTTCGATACGCACTGCAAACCTGCCTGCCGGCAGGCAGGGGTGCTACTCAAGGTGAAAGTATCGTTGATGTTTTGTGTCAGTTCGAGTAGTCCGTCTCGGACGGACATATCGAGAACTAGTTTCTCGGAATCACCACTTCGTTCTCATCTGACCCGAGCGTTTTATTCGCATATCTTGCCGCGGTGAACAGATAGTCACTCAGGCGGTTCATCACGACGATCACGCCGGGTGTGACGGACTCTCTCTCTTTGAGTTCTACGATCCATCTCTCTGCTCTGCGGCAGATGGTGCGGGCTTGGTGGAGGAGCGCTCCAACGACGGTTCCGCCGGGGAGAATAAATTGTGTCAGCGGTTTCAGCTCCTCGTCCATCTCATCGATCCATCTCTCGAACTTCTCCGCGTAGATTGGGTCCGTGCGGAGGATGTTCGCACTGCTCTCGAGAGGGGTAGCGAGATCGGCGCCGATGACGAACAAGAGCGACTGGATTTCGATCAATTGGCCTTTGATCTGCTTCGGTGTTTCGCTATTACTCACGATCAGCCCGAGACAGGCATTCAGCTCGTCGAGCGTGCCGTACGCATGGAGACGCACGGCGGATTTGGAGATCTTCGTTCCTCCGAAGAGACTCGTGGAGCCTTTATCGCCGACGCGGGTATAGATCTTCATGGGGAGATGGGGGCGCGGGTGGTGAGTAGTAAAGATTTTCTACTTCTTCAGTTCCGCAAGCACTTTCGCATGCATTTTCTCCACTTCTTGCTGGGTTAACGTTCGATCATTTGCGCGGTACGTGAAGCGCAGGGAGATCGTACGCAGTGTCTCTTTTTCATACACATCCACCGTTTCAATTTTTTCGAGCAGCGGGTCAATGGATTTCAGCGCAGTCATCAATGCTCCGTGGGTACGCTTGTCCGAGATCGGAATGGTTTCATCCAGTTCGATCGCGGGGAAGACGGGCAGAGCCGAGGCGACGATCACATCGGGCTTGATCTTGAGCAACGCATCGAGATCAAGAACAGCTGCGCCGATGCGCCCCTTGGCATCGAGCGATGTTCCGATCATCGGATGGATCTCGAAGAGCGAACCGATGACCGTATTCTTGCAGACGATCTCGGCGTTGCGGCCGTCATGGGCGTACGGAGCGGTCGGTTTGGCCTGTCTCACGCTTGCGCTATAACCTGCAGCTTTGAGTGCGGACAGAATATCGGCTTTGGCGATGAGAATCGGCGAATCTTTCAGCGTTGTCTTCCCTCGTGTGATGACAGCGAGTGCGCACATGTTCTTCTCTCCGTGGACCGAAAATGTGTGACCGACTTCGAATGTTTTCAGATGCGAGTTGGTCGTATTCCTCAGTTCACGACTCGCCGTTTCGACGAGCGACGGCACCAGACACATCCGCATCAGCGAGATTTCTTCTCCGATTGGATTCTCGATGTTGATCGCTCCTTCGAGCGGTAACTTCCACTTTTTACATTGCTCGGGACTCGTGAATGCGAGGTGAAGCATTTCCGTAGCACCCGATTCCGATAACGCATCACGAAGCAGATGAATGCGCGTTTCACGGTCCGGTGGGACGATCGATGCGTCCGGCATCACGGGTGCGATGTTCGCGTACCCGTACACGCGTGCAACTTCTTCGATCATGTCCTGTGCGTGTGTCAGGTCGCGACGCCACGCAGGCGGAGTCATCGAGAGGGTTTCTCCCGTTGCTTTCACTTCACAACCGAGATCGGAGAGGATTTTCTTGATGTCGGCGGTCTTGATCGGCGATCCGATGAAGTCCCGAATGCGATCCGCGGAAATCTTGACCGGTTTTGCCTTCGCGACAGAGCCCCACGTGACGCGCTTCGAAGAGATCTTTGTTCCTTGTGCAAGTGACAGAAAGAGTTCGATGGCACGGTGCAAGCCTGCATCCGATGTCGTCGGCAGCACGCCTTTCTCGTAGACCGTTGCCGCATCGGTGCGATGCGCCATCGCGATGACCGTTCTCCTTACGGCAGCCGGATCGATGATGCCTGCCTGCAGAAAGATGCGCTTCGTCGTCGGCTTCATCGATGTGTGCTTGCCACCCATGATTCCAAATAAATCAAACACGCCTTGATCGTCGCTCATAATGACGGCTCCTTCCGGAAGTGCGCGGTCGATATCGTCGAGCGTTCGGATCTTCTCTCCTTTCTTCGCAGCACGGATGTGCAGATCGCCCTTGAAATCATCGGCATCAAACGCATGCAGCGGCATGCCGATCTCCAGAAGCACGTAGTTCGTGATGTCGACAACGAGATTGATGGACCTCCAGCCCGTCGCTTCAAGACGGCGCTTCATCCAATCCGGAGAGGAGGGGATATTTTCAAGCGTCAGCAGACAACCGTTGTAGTACGGGACAAGATTCTTCACGTCGTTGACGAGTTTGAACGGCGTTGCTGCCGAAGGAAATTTCGGCGCGATATTCTTCGGTTGCTTCTTCCACGTTGCCAGGCCCATCGCGACGAGTTCGCGCGCGACGCCGACATGCGAAAATAGATCGGGGCGATTCGTGATCGCATGATTGTCGATGCAGAGGATCGTATCGGTGAGACCAAGCGCCTCACGCAGCGGTGTGCCGACTGGTGAAGTGGAAAACGGAAAGTGGAAGGTGGAAAGGTCTGTGATAGGACGTGGACCGTCTTCCGGTTTCGCGGGGAAGCACGTCAGGTCGAGCTCTTCCTGTGCGCAGATCATTCCTTCACTCTCCACCCCGCGGATTTTGACGCGGCCGAGCGTCATCGTTTCTCCTCCGTGCCACTTGACCGTTGCACCGATGTGCGCGAAGGCGACGAGCATGTTTGCTCTCACATTCGTTCCTCCACAGACGACGGTTTTCGTTCCCTGCTCCGTTTGTACGGTGCACACCGAGAGTTTGTCTGCATCGGGATGTTTCTCGACCGTGAGCACTTTCCCGACAACACAGGAATCCAGCGAAGCGCCTTGGATGTGCACCGCATCCACTTCTCCCATGCGGCGCGTGAGCTGATCTGCGATCACCTGAGGATCCTTCTCCGTTCTTTCGATGAAATCCGAGAGCCAGTCAAGGGAGATCTTCATGAGACCTAGGGTACGTGATTCCTCTCCTATGTGCTACACTCTTCTCCACTGTACTCCTTCCCTCTTCTCTTATGGCTCTCCTCAGTAAGAAGCAGATGAGTTGCTGCCCCCTCGGTTGTAGGATCGGCAAGTGGATCGTCGCGATCCTCCTGCTTGCGACATCGGTCGTGGCACTCGTTGGCGTGTATCAGACGCATGTGGTCACAGGCTCCGATCCATCTCGCATGATGATTCAGTTTGGCTCAACCTCGGGCTCACTCGCCATCATTGCCTTCGTCGTCTCCGTGATGGCATGGGGTAAGAAGATGGCATGCTGCATGAGTAAGACCTGTGAGGTGTGTTCCAAGTAAGGCACAGTATGCCGCTTGCGATGCAAGCTGGCAGAATCTTTGAGATTCTTAATGATCGTTGAGATTCTACGGAGAGGTCGCATCGTGGCACAGTATGCCGCTTGCGATGCAAGCTGGTATGATCGCTGCGAGATTCTACGGAGAGGTCGCATAGTGGCCTAGTGCGCTTGCTTGGAAAGCAAGTAGACCTGAAAGGGTCTCGGGGGTTCGAATCCCCCCCTCTCCGCCACAGGTGCATTCGCACTGCGTGCACATTCTTTAGGACGATCATCTTTGTTGCTACACTACTTCAGATGCCTTCTCCTCTTCACACTGTTTTCTCGAAGATCAAACATATTCATGCATGGCTTCTTCGTCACATTCGCTCTTCTCCCATAGAGGGCAGCCGATCAACCTCTTCGTATGTTGGAGAGATCGTTCTCGGATGTATCTTCTTGTTCCTGCTTCTCGCTTGGTACATCGCAACACCCGCGTTCACTGATCTTCAGTACACGCTCAGTGGTTCGGAAGAACGTCATGAGCAGAAGGATGGAATGTTCTTCTCCTTCGAATCCACCGATCCTCTCATGACGGTTACCTTCCGTCTCCATCAGGGGAAGTGGCTTCAGCCCTCACGCTTCGTCCTCCGTGCTGATGATTGTCTGAGCGAGCTCGTGATCAATACCATTGCTGTTCCCGAAGAGGTGTTTGGTCCATGTGTCATCGATACCCCGAAAGAGATACATCTTGGTACTTTCTTGCATGCGGGCATCAACGAGATTACGGCGATTGTTCCCGACACGGGTGGAAGACAGGGTTTCGACATGCATCCCTCCTCCCAGGATGCGCTCCTCCTCTCCCTTCGCATCGCGGTGTTCGTCGTCTTTCTCCTTCTCTCTCTCTTCCTGATCTGGCGTCGTTGCTCTGTCCGCGAGACGAAGTACGTGGCTCTGCTCTTCCTTCTCGGGATTCTTCTGCGTCTGATCTATTTCGATGCTACCCCCTTCACCGTCAGATCCAATGATGCCGATGGTCACATGGACTACATTCACTCGGTCTCTGAGCACTGGAAGCTTCCTCTCATTTCGGAGGGGTGGGAGTTCTATCAACCTCCGCTCTATTATTTTGCTTCGGCTCCACTCTATCGGATCGCCAAGGCTGCCTTCCTGTCGTATGCATCCATCGCGCGTCTTATACAATTTTCTGCACTTCTCCTCTCTCTCGTTGTTCTTGGTCTCTGCGTGCGGATTTCTTCGCTCTTGTTTGAGAGGCATCAACGATCTGAACGCTATCTCTGGCTTGGTTTTTTCTCGGTGTTTTCTGGGATGGTGTTTCTGTCTCCTTCCCTCAATAATGATGCGCTCGCTTCGGTACTCATCTTCGCTGCAGTCTTTCTCTGCCTCACCTTCTGGCACTCTGGGCATGCGCGTTCATGGTATGCACTGATGCTCCTCATCAGTATGGGGATCCTCACGAAGATGAATATGGTACTGCTCTTGCCTGTGGCTCTGTTGACACTCCTCCTCCATCCCATCGTGACGCGCAGGTCTAAGGCCATTTTTCTGGTGACAGGACTTTTGATCGTGCTCAGTCTCACGGAGTGGATCTTCGTTTTCCGCATGGTGCAGGATGCCAACGTTGGAATCATCGGCAATTTTGGGAATTTAAATAGTGATCTCTCCATTTCCAATCATCTTGTGGATTATTTGACATTCAATCCCTTTGGGATCCTGCATCATCCCTATGCTAATCCATGGCAGGACAGTGATCGCCGCATGTACTTTCTCGAGTTCCTCTTCCGATCGGCTTTCTTTGGTGAATTTGATTTTGGTGGCTCGCTCCGTGTGTTCTCGCAGTTGCTGCTTGCGCTTGGATCTCTGGTGATTGCTCTCAGCGTTCTCGGAGGGACTCTTGCTATGCGCTCGCACTGGCGTCGAGCTCTTCCGCTCTGGATCCTCTTCGCCGTACTGCTCCTTGGGCATGCCTATTTCCGTTACATCTATCCATATTCTTCATCGGAGCATTTTCGTTACTCCTTGGCACTCCTCCTGCCGCTCTGGTACTTCGCACTCCTCACAGTTTCCCGTTTCGGTTCGGGTGCACGAACAATATTACTTTCATTGCTATGGCTCTTCATCATCTCCAACACTGCTTTCGTCATCACCGTATCGATCCTGAGGCCGCTCTAGTCGCTACGGCAGATGTTTCAGTGTCCAGAGTTCTCGGAACATGCGGAGGATGACACGCAGATTTGCACCCGTTTGTGTCCCGAATAATCGAGGGGAATGTGGGACGTCGATGCTCTTCCATCGGATGCCCGTTTTTTGCGCTCGATGGAACATCTCCGCATTGATCAGAGCTCCAGTCGAATGCACCGGACGTACCTGTTCCCATGTTTTTCTTGTGAAGACCTTCATCGCGCAGTTGATATCGCGCACCCAGATGCCAAGGACGATCCAACTGAGGAGTCCGAAGAGTTTCGCATTCAGTTTCCGAATGAACGGATCCGCTCGCTTGCGTCGGTGCCCCGCGATGAAGGAGACCTCGCTCAGGTGGGGTAGCAGTAGATCGAAATCTGCCGCGTTAAATTGTCCATCGCTGTCCATGAAGCCGATGATGTCACCCCGTGCCGCAGAGCACCCCGAACGTACCGCTGCACCGTAGCCCAGATTCTTTTCGTGTGTCACCACGCGAAGTTCCGGCACTTGCTGTTTGAGTGTTTCGAGGACGGCTGCTGTTGCATCCTTCGAACCATCATTGACGACCACGATTTCCCACCGACTCTTCTTCTCTTTCAGCCACAGCACAGTATCACGCAGAGTGCGCTCGATGTTCAGCTCTTCGTTGAAGCAGGGCAAGACAATGGATAGCACGTAGGGAGTGTAGCAGAGCATCTCCTCGAAAGACCCCGCACGGAGTGTACGGGGCCAGTTTCTTTGTCACTTCGAGTAGTCCCGCAGCTGCGGGACATATCGAGAAGTTATTTCCCGCTTCCAAAGCCGACGACCAGACAGGAGGCGGCGATCGCAAGGTGGAGGTAGTTGTCCGCATCATTGACCATGAAGAGGCCGAGGATGTCTCCGCCCATCAGGAATCCGACAATGGTGACCACTGCGTACACGAGTCCGAAGATGATCAGGAACGTGCGCGAAGCTGATTGACTCGAGTTGAACGCGAAGAGACCGATGAGTCCGCTCGCGAGGTGGACGATGTTGTGGGTCGTATCGACTTCGAATAGGAGGAGCATGCCGGGGACGAAGAATCCGGCGATACCCACGAGAGTGAGGACGAGTCCGAGGATGCCGGTGAGCGGCTTCACGAGGAGGTTCATGAAAGGAGGGAGAAGGAAGTAGGTTAAGATCGATTCTACCATAGACCACGCCAACACCAAGGAATCTCATCGATTCAAAAAATATTCCTTCTCTTTTCACAAGCAGGATCCACGAGCTACTTTCCAGCTTGCAGCCTCTTTGCGAGTGTCCGGAGGTACGACGTTGCGACCTTCATCGTCTTGTAGGTTCCGGTCTTGGCATCGAAGACCCGCTTCTTGACGATGTTTGCCGCAAACGTGCGCTTGGTAGCGCGTCGAGAGTGGCTGCGTCTGTTTCCAACAGAGCCTTTCTTGCCTGTCATCGAGCATTTTCTAGACATAGAAGCTGGGGGAATGTACAGGGAGTGTTGCCTTCGGTCAATCGCAAGAGGGCAGAAAGGTGGTACCCTCTTCCTCGTGTCCGACTTTTTCAATCCACCTTTCATCATCGCGATTCTGGCCGCACTGACCGTTCATGAGTGGGCCCATGCGGTGACGGCGAATCATTTCGGTGATCCGACGGCGAAGCAGGAAGGCCGGCTTACGCTCAACCCCATCGCACATCTGGATCCCCTCGGAACGCTCATGTTCTTCCTCGTGCATTTCGGGTGGGGCAAGCCTGTTCCAGTTGATCCGCGCTACTTCAAGCACATTCGCAGGGACAGCGCACTCGTCTCGCTCGCGGGACCGCTTTCAAACCTCGTGCTTGCCGTGTTCTCCTTCTTTCTTCTGATGATCTTTGCACCGCAAGTCATGCACATCGGATCTGGTGAAGAACTTCTCTTCACACACGGAGTCGGGGCGAGGTTCTCTGCATTCTTCGTGCAGATCCTGTCAAATTCACTCTTCATCAATCTGGGCCTGATGGCCTTCAACCTGATCCCGATTGCTCCTCTGGATGGCTCAAAGATCCTGCAGGCGTTCATCCCGTACCAGTACGAGTCAGCGTACGACAGCTTTCTGGACCGCGGTCCGATGATCCTCATCGGCCTCCTGATCCTCGAGCGTGCACTTGGCATTCCGATCCTCATCACTTGGATTTCTTTTATGATTGATGGGGTGCTGAAGGTGCTGATGATGTTTGCATAAATTCAACAATTTCCGCGGGCGGAATGCCCGCTCCTTTGGGAAGAAATATAGATCAGAAGAAAAGCAAAAATGAAAAGGAGCGCGCGTTCGGCGCGCGTCGGTTCGAAAGAGACATTTCTCATGTCTTCTTCGTTTTCTTCGCACTCGCCCACAGTGCATCAAACCACGAGCGGAACGTATCGGCGATGTTCTTATTTTCAATGCGCACGATTGTTCCGTCCGCATCGTAGGCAAACAGTGCGATACTCTCTCCGAAGAGGACGGTATCCGTGGAAAATTGCATCTGTTTCGGCAGCAATCGCACTTCGTAGTCTTCATGTTGCTTCACTTCGCTCAGCCACTTCTTCGCACCTGCATTATCGACGAGTAAATCTTTCGCTCGCAGTTCCACATTCGGGCCGAAGAGCATGTGGGCCATATTCCCTCCAAAAACTTCGTCTGCGCGTTCGGCATTGAAGAGCCCGCAGAAGTCGTACCGAAGGATTTCGCGGTAGACCTGTTTCATGCCATCCATGCCCTTGAGGAGGGTGACTCGTGGTACGTCGACAATTCCCTGTGAGAGGGATTTCAGTTGTGGCAGCGCGCCTTCTGCCAATTGTTTGAGTGTCGACCATTTTCGTTCCTGATCTTCCAGATACCCCAGCAGATGCTCCGGCGATTCTGCAATGAACTTCAAGACTTTTCCCTGCTCGATGTGTGAAACCAATCCTTTCTCTTCCAAACTCTGCAGTACGAGGTAGGTGTGACTACGTGATTGTTTCGCCGCTTTGGCGATCATGCTCACACGACCGGATTTCATCGCGAGGAGTGCCAGATAGACTTCGATTTCTTTCGGATCGAGCCCGATTCGATGGAGAAGGGGACGGATGGCATCGCCCGAGCGTTGTATTTTCTTGTTCATTGTGTCTAAAAGTATAGACAAAATGAGTTTGAAAGTCAAATAAGCCATTATCCCGAATTCTAGTTCAAATCCGAACACCAAGGCATTTACAGTGAGAGGAGAATACTTCGTACGGGGTTCTAAAACCAAGCACTTTTCTTGGACGGTTGTTTAAGCGGTTCTGGATAGTC
>JAHFJR010000038.1 GCA_023245775.1 Candidatus Peribacteria bacterium
CCTTGTCCGAACAAGTTTTAGGTCGTGGATCGTTCCTCGAAGACTAACTTTCTCATTGAGCGGTGCGCTGAGCGAGTTCTGCGCTTGGTTGATGTCCTCGTGCGTGCGCGGCAAGGTGAGGACGAGATCCTCCACCGTACGAATATTCATCGCAGCAAGTCCATCGATGAACGCCTGCGTCGTCCTCAGCATCGCCGGTGTCAGTGCGTCACCGAGTTTCACGTGTATGAGTGTACACCCAAAAGATTCGGAGAAAATAAAAATCTGCTATAATAATCCGCGATGGACGACTTTCTAAAGACTATGGCCAACCCCGCTCCGATGAGCGAGGCCGAGCAGAAGAAGGCCGGAACGCCGATGGGCGGCGACATGGGAGATGATCACAAGAATTTCTGCACAGCGATCACGAAGCTCTTCGAGAGCGGCGAGATCGACATGACGCAGCCGGAAACGTTTCTGAACAAAGACGTCTATGACTCACTGTCACCAGAATGGAAGACGAAGACGGATTTGAATATTCCGAACATCGCGACCCTCCTCAGTCACATTTACGACTTCTACAAATCAAAGCAGACGCCGGACGCATGCCCGCAGCTTGCAACCATGATCGAACAACTCTGGGAGATGAAACAGCGTGTCGAGATTCATGCGGATGTGTTCAAATTTTGATCCACCGAATCCTCTCATCGCCCTTCCACCACGTCCTCTGTCTTTTCGCATACTTGCGAACATGTGATGAAATTTTTTCAGCCAAATCGACCTCTTGCCCTCCTGCCTTCTTGCCTTCTTGCCCTTCTAAAAACTCCACAATCTCTAGGTACCCATGACTCTTCATCGCCGGATCATTCGCCGTGTATCCGCGTGCGAGCAAACTCCGGACTTCGTCGATCCAACCAGAGGCAAGCATCTTCTCGGTACGCTGCTGAATACGCTTTCGAAGTACTGCTCGATCAATCTCGATACCAAATATCAACAGATCGTACGGACAATTCGATGTCCGTCTCTGTTTTGATTTCGGAATACCCGTCGTTTCAAAAATTTCAAGAGCACGAAGCACGTACACTTTGTTTTCTCTCGGAATCAGTGCAGCGGATTCCGGATCGACCGCAATCAACCGCTTGTGCAAGGTCACGCCAGCATCTCTGTCATACTCACTGCTTAAACGCGCACGAATGACCGGATCAGAGTCAATCGGTTTCAAACCATCGATCATGGCACTGAGATAGAGCATCGAACCACCAACGAGCATCGGCACACCACCACGCACATGAACATCATCGATAATCTTGGTCGCTTCTTTCTGATACCACGCAATGGTGCACTCCTCTTTCGGATCGAGAACATCGAGAAGGTGATGCGGCACGCCACGCATTTCCTCTTTCGTAATTTTCGCCGTTCCAATATCGAGAAACTTGTAGAGCTGACGGGAATCGGCATTCAGAATCTCCACTGATTTTTGAAAATCTTTGGAAAGCGTCTTGGCGAGAGAAATCGAGAAATCCGTCTTGCCGGAAGCCGTCGGACCAAGGACGACCAGAAGAGGTTTTTTTGGCTTGGAATCAAGAAAATTCTGTAATTCTATTCTCCAATTTGCCTGTGAAATTTCCTGTGAAATCATCATGACAAGAAAAGTAATCTTTACACAATTGAACCATAGCAGAACAACTTTGAACACTGCTCTGAACACTTCATTTGAGCTATAATGTTGACGTAAAAGAAGGATTCAGACAAATAACTTTCCACTTTTTACCTTCCACTTTCCACTCTGACTATGCACCCCATGATTCAATCGATCGCCAGAGGAATCTCCGCGGGTCGGATCACGCAGAACACCTTGATTCCAACCGTCATCGAGAAGACGCAGTTCGGCGAGCGCGTGTACGACATCTACTCGAGGTTACTCGAGGAACGTATCATCTTCCTCGGGACAGCCATCAACGATGATGTTGCAAATTCCGTCATCGCGCAGCTCCTGTTCCTTGAGAAGCAGGACCCGAAGAAGGACATCATTTTCTACGTGAATTCACCCGGAGGCCAAGTCACCTCGACCATGGCGATGTACGACACGATGGAGCTCATTGCACCGGACGTCTCGACGGTCTGTCTCGGCATGGCCGCATCCGGAGGAGCGATTCTCCTCATGGGAGGAGCCAAGGGGAAGCGTTTCGCCCTGCCACATTCAGAAATCATGATCCATCAACCGCTTGGCGGAACCGAGGGTCAGGCCACGGATATCGCGATTCATGCGGAGCACATCATCCAGACGAAGGATCTCCTGAATGAGCTGATCGCAAAACACTCAGGCCAGAAGATCGCCAAAGTGAAAATCGACACGGAGCGTGATAAATTCATGAACGCAGAGGAGGCGCTTGCCTACGGACTCATCGACAGAATTATTTCGAAGGGAACGAAGAAGTAGAAAAGGCAAGAAGTCCTAAACATTTTTGCCTATTGCCCTGACTCGACAGCTTCCGGAAACGGATTCAATGCGAAGTAGAAAACGACGAGCCACACCAACGCAGGAGTAGCAGTAGCTAGCATATCAGGAAGCGGCAACCCCGTCATGACTGTTTTAAGGAGCATTCCTGCAGGTACGGAGGCAAGAGCAACTCCTCCTGTCCAAGCAGCCACCAACGGATAACGCCCAATGGCGAGCAGTCCCCCACCGAAGACGAGGAGTGCTGGAAACACGTACGCCCACACAGTCCCAAGCATCGACGCAACACCGAGGCCATCCGTCATATTCGCAACGAATGGGGAAAAATCACGATACTCGGTAATACCGATGAAGATCATCGAGAGGCCGACCGAAACACGGAGAACCAAACTCGAGACAGCAGAAGAGGATGTCCAATGCATAGATAAGGAAGAGAGAATCTTACTTCGAAGTGGTGCAACAAGAAGGGCTGGCAGGAGGACAGGATCCGCCTTTGCAACAGGATGCCTTCTTGACCATGTAATAGAGGATGAGGAGGATCGCCGCATTCTGGATCATCGGCATCATTGCACCGGCTGCATTGCCATCACCCACCAAGACCGCAAGGCCCGCCCAACCGATGATGCCGCTGAGGGAAGCCAAGATGCAGACCTTGCTGATACAGCAATACTTCTTGCAAGCGAAGAGAACACCTCCGACAATCATGAGAGCGGGTACAACGTACGCGAGTGCCGAAGCAAGTGTTCCGACCATCATAGCACTGGGAAACACTCCGGATGCCATGCCGATGAAACCAGACAAGTTACGGTAGTGACTCACGCCGTACCCGACGAGCACCAAACCAAATGCGATACGTGGGAGCCACGCTGCGTACATCGCAGGACAGCCACTCTTACCACAGGAGCAAACGGAGGAAGGAGAGCAAGACATAGAGAGAAGAGGGGGAAGAACGCGTCAATTATCGCACAGAGAAGATGTACAAGATGATAAAAATGCATGGAAGCAAGCGCTAATAGCTCGTAGCCAATTGCCAGTGGCCATGGGCATACTGTCTCCATGTTCGAACGTAGGAATGTAACACAAGCAGGCCGACTCGGAGTCCTCCACACCTCGCACGGCTCGATCCCCTCTCCATTCTTCATGCCCGTCGCGACGGCAGCAGCAATGAAGGGCATCACGCTCGATGATCTGCGCACGCTCAAGGCGGACATTCTTCTCTGCAATACGTACCACCTGCACCTGTCGCCCGGCGAAGACATCGTCTCGACCGCGGGCGGCCTGCATTCGTTCATGGGCTGGGAGAAACCGATCCTCACGGACTCGGGAGGATTTCAGGTGTTCTCGCTCAAGAATATCCGTTCGATCACGGACGAAGGCGTGACGTTCAAGGATCACCGCAACGGAGATCTCAAGTTCCTCGGACCCATCGAAGCCATGCGCATCCAACATGCGCTCGGCTCGGACATCCTGATGTGCTTCGATGAATGTCCTCCGTCAACGGCGCCGCATGCGGAGCAGATCAAAGCGGTGGATCGGACACTCCGGTGGGCGAAGATGTGTAAAGTGGAACATGAAAGATTGAAGGCAGAAAGGCAAGAAAAGAAGGTAGAAAGGAAAATCAAGGGGAACCTTTCTGCCTTTTCTCCCCTCCTCTTTGGTATTGTGCAGGGCGGCCTCGAACGCGACCTGCGTGAGAAGTGCGCATCGGAACTGATCGCCATTGGCTTCGACGGGTATGCGCTCGGCGGGCTCGCCGTCGGAGAAACCGAGGAAGAAATGTACGGGGTACTCGAGGCGATCTGTCCGATGCTTCCTGAGCGTGCACCGCGCTATCTGATGGGAGTCGGCGAACGGCATCAAATCACCAAAGCCGTCTCACTTGGTGTGGATATGTTTGACTGCGTTTCGCCCATGCGCGAGGCGAGGCACGGAAACATCTGGTTGTCGGACGGCACGAAAATCCGCATGCGGCGAAGCGAGTACGCTCTCGATCACTCGATCATCGATGCTGATTCTCTAGCTCCTACAAGCCGAAAACATTTGAAGAGTTATCTGCACCATCTTCTGCGCATCGGCGAACGCTACGGCGAAACGCTCGCGTGCCTGCAGAACATGAGCGTGATTCTGGAGCATATGCGGAAGTTGCAAAGGGAAATAGGGATGAACAAATGACACACGAAAACTACGCGGGCAGAATGCCCGCTCCTTTGGTGGAAGTATTGATAGAATCAAAGGAGCAGGTGCCTGCCTACCAGTAGGCAGGTTCGACCTGCGTTGGTGGCAACATACACAATCAGTGATGATCACATTTCAGCCAATGCCTCTTCATGACAGGTAGTGACTGCACCGACAGCACAAATCCAGCACTCGGCACGAGTGCATTCAACAAAAAATGAGTATTCCCAAGAATCCAGAAAGCAAGAACAGCGACGAAGTACGTTGTGATAGCAATGAGAAGAATTCTCAAGCCGCTCGTTTCCCACGCCTTGTCTTTTTCGACGCGTGCATTGCGCTGTTCGATCGCACTCATTCTCCGTTCAAGATCTTCGAGAGATAGACCCATACCAAAATCCTACCACACCTACCCAACCTACCACACCTCCCTCACCTACTTCGACACTCCCATAATCTCGATCTCCGTGTACTGCTGACGATGGCCACGGAGTGTCTTGTGGTAACGCTTGCGACGCTTGAACTTGCGAACGACGATCTTGTCATCCTGTCCGTGCCTCAAGACTTTCGCCTCCACGTTGGCTCCCGCAACGTACGGCTTGCCGATGATGGCGGAAGAACCGTCGGTCGAGAGAAGCAGAACTTTATCGAACATCACGGTCTCCCCCTCCTTGGCGTCAAGAAGAGGAACATGGAGCTTCATTCCCTTTTCGACTTTCTCCTGAAAGCCTGCAATATCGACAAATGCGAACATAGAGCCCAAGAAGTCTAGCGGGTCAAAAGAGTGAATGCAACAGCTCCTGCCCCTCCCCTACCTCACCCCTTTAGGCGTTGCTCAACATAACCTTTTACGCGAAGAGGAGTTCTCTTTTCTCGTCTACGCCGATGTCTCTGAGTAACTCTCTGCTGGTTGACATTCGAAAGAGAGGAAATGGGCACCGGCAAATTTTTAAAATAAGCCCCCATACTGCGCAACTGACTCGAAGGAAGATCACTGGAGACGGAAGGCGAAAGAGGAACAGGAACGCGGCGAGGATCCAACACAAGCTGCGAACAGCCATCACGAACCTGATCAGTGACTTCACTAAGACCACTCGGGAGACCCTGCTGCCAAATGTCCTGCACCACCTGCTGCGATACCTCCACGGAAGTCGTGTCGAAGGTAGAGCAGACCTCATCAGGAAGCGTCATACCCACATGATCCCCCTCCGAACTACCACGTCAAAGAAATAGAAGAGCAGAACAGAGGAATGGCTACGGAAAGAGGAAGAGTCTCACTGCACACGAAAGAATCATTCTCGACTTCGGAGAGGCGAACCGAATGGTACGTAACGAGAGCAAGCCTCCTCTCTATTTGGGCTTCGGATGGAATCTGTTAGGATACTTTCCGCTTCCTTACCCTATTTCCTATGAAATTTGCACTCGCCCCCCTGCTCTCATCAGTTCTTTTCTTCTGCGCAGCTGTTCCGCTCACACAGGCGAGTGCTGCTGACTCGACGCACTATGCATTTCCCTTCGAGGGATTCAGCATCGATTTGAGCAAGGATTGGGTTCCCGAATCGAAACCGGAGGATATGGCGGCACTGCGCAACTGGAATATGGGCGACTCGCATCTCGAGATCTATACGATTCGAAGCAAACAAGCAAAAAATCTTCACCGATATATCGCCAAAGACGATAAAGCGTCGAGTAAGCTCTGCAACGGGAAACCGGCAGAGACTTTCCTGCGTTCAGAGTCGCTTCGTATAAACGGTTATCGTGCGGTGGAGCGCTATGTACGCTCATGTGTCACGGGTGGCGACTTTTACGTCACTCGTATCACGGATGGTAACCGCATTGCCGAAATCACGATGAACAAACCGACCGATGCAACACAGACGGGATACATCTCCTTTACGGATGGAAAAGGGAACTACACCGGCGGCACCCCTACCTACAACGGCCACTCACTGACCGATGCTGATGCAGCGATCTACAAGCAAATTCTCGATACATTTCACTTTCTGCCAGAGACAAAAAGTCGGTAGTTTGAAGATCCGTGGTTTACCATGAGCGACCCCGCACTTGCTGCGGGGGAGTCGAATGGTGCGTGACGAGAGCAAGACTCCTCTCTGTTTGAATTTGAGACGAGGAGGAATTTTCTGGCAGGTATCTCGATTTTTTCAAGCAAGAGTATTTACCGACTGTTTTGCAGGTTTTTCCAGGAGTTGAGCCTTTGCTCATGGATGGGAACTGCTTCGCTCAGCATCTTCACTCCGATGACCCCATCCTCTCCGCCACGTTTCATGAGTGCATGAGCCACCTTACGCATGCGCTCGATGCCTGTGGTATAGACCAATACTTCTTCTGAAGCTCGTGGCAGATCCTTTCCACGTTCTTTGATATGGCGCAATTCATGGTCCAGTGTCATGAGAAGTCTGTGCTCGTTCCCTTCATCCAGAAGTTCTTGGCGTAGAAACATAAATTGTTTGTGTTCCAGCAGATCATCATTCATAGGGTCACGATCTTCTGTCGCCAATGTATAGGCATCTCCATGTGCACTCTCTTTTTCTGGATTCAAATGAGCAACTTCTTTGAAAGGCAATTTTGAAATTTCCCGAAGGGTACTCACGAGGTCTGAGGTGACACTTTGCTCTACGTGGGCAGAGGTAGCATAGACCTTGGAAAGCTGAGGATCCGAAAGAACAATCGTCAATGTTTTTCGTATCACATCACGCATGCGCTGCTTCTCATCCGGAGTACTCGTTACACCGATATTGATCGTGCTCTTCATGACAAGTGTGGGGTCTGCACCTTCGATAGCATCGGATACCTCATGAGGTTCTGCAGTGGTACTTTGTTTCTGATCTATCTTTACTCCTTGCTGATTTTCATTGGGAAGCGTGAGTAAAATTACGGAGCCAACAATTGCTACGATTGCAGCAGAAATTTTTTCATACACATCTGCACGGATGACCTTCTGAAGGCCTTGGATCCGCAACTCATTGCTTTTGTTCGACTTCTTCATTTGCTCTGCCGCAAGATATTCTTTGGCGTTCGCAACGATGCTTCGTCCTTCTCTAGTGAAGAAATAGGGTAGTTTCATCATGAGATGATTATTTCCTTCTTTCAGATTTTGTCAATCGAGTGATGAAGCCCGAATTCTAGTTCAAATCCGAACACCAAGGCATTTACAGTGAGAGGAGAATACTTCGTACGGGGTTCTAAAACCAAGCACTTTTCTTGGACGGTTGTTTAAGCGGTTCTGGATAGTCT
>JAHFJR010000039.1 GCA_023245775.1 Candidatus Peribacteria bacterium
GGAACAGATCAGGAAATTCCTTGATCTCTATAACAACGTGCAACCCCATCTCTCCTTGTCTATGATGTCCCCAAGCCAATATTCCGATCAGTTGTCACATTTGCGGTGAGACATATCGCCTCTTGCCTTTCCCCTTCCCCTCCCCTAACATCCTCCAGCTCTATGCTCGTGATTCGACTCCAGAGAACTGGCCGAGAGAATACCCCCGCGTACCGTATCGTCGTGTCCGAAAAGACGAAATCGGCGAAGAAGGGAGCGCTTGAGATCATCGGTCACTACCTTCCAAGCCGCGAGACTCCGGTGTTCGAGTGCAAGCAGGATCGCATAGAATACTGGGTCAGCAAGGGTGCGAAGCCGAGCGATACCTTGGCCCGACACCTCAAGCGCATGGGTATGAAGAATATGGAGAAGTTCATGCTTCGCTATGCGAAGCAGAAGAGTAAGAGTGCTCCGGCTGAGGTTCCTGCAGCACCTGCTGCGATGTCTCCTGTGCCCGAAGTGCTAGCTCAGTGAATCACTCCACACAACTTCCTCGCCTACGGAATCTCGTGACATCTGCATTCTTTTCTCGTACCCTCTGATCGTATGCAAGCTCAAGATGCTATTGCACTTCCCGGAGTAGACTTCATCAAGACCATTCTTGCACTGCTTGTTGAGGACAAGGATCAGCTTGTCGTTGAGGCAAAAACCGACGAACTTGGCATTCTGATCACGGTTCGGGTGAGCGAGAGGGATATGGGAAAGTTGATTGGCAAGAGTGGACAGACGATCAAATCCATTCGAACATTACTTCGAGTCATTGGCGGAATGTCAAACCAGCGTGTAAACTTGAAAGTCGTCGAGCCTCAGTTGGCCGCAGTCTAATTTCTCTTCCTTCCCCATCTTCCATGATCAGAGATCTCATCGAAAACGGCTCCATCATTCAGATCGTCGCAACGGTCATCGCCTTCGGCTTGATCCTCGCCTCGGTCTTGAGTTTGGTGTACATCATTGTCGGTGGCATCACGTTCATCCTCTCCGCGGGCAATGAGGAGAAGATCAAGAAGGCCGTTCACACGGTGCGCTATGCCATCATCGGTCTCTTCGTCAGCTTCCTCGCGTTCTTTTTGGTCTCGTGGATCGCCAAGCTTCTGGATGTTCCGTTCGATCTCAGTTTCGGCACGATTCTCGACCTCATGAACGCGCTCTTCGATTCGTTCAGGTAATTTTCTTTCTCTTTGCAATCTAAAAAGCCCCCCGTAGTCCGAGGGGCTTCTGATGATCCAAACATCTGTTACATCTGCATTCCTGTAAGCATTCTTCCGAAAGCGAGTTTGCGTTGTGCTGAGCCTGTGATGATCGCGATGCCAGCAGCAGCGAGAGCGAGGAAGAGATCCATGCCCGCACCCGTCGTCGGGAAATCCGCAATCACACCTGCCTTGTTCGTGCGTACCTTCTCGGTGAGAGAAATGTTGTCGAGGTCCGACCCGCGCACGGAGGCGACGTTACTGAGCTCCATACCGCTCGGTGCATTCGGATCCACCGAGAGCACATAGCTCGTCTGCCATGATTCATTCGGCTGCAGGACGGGAACCGACCAGACCATCTGACCCGCATCACGACTGATGAGGTTCCGTGGATTCTCGTACGTGTCGAGTGATAGGTACTGTTGATCGAAGCGGTCGACGATCGTCGCATCCGAGAGGACGTGGTCCAAGGTATTACGAATGGTGAGCATGTAACGGATCTTTCCTCCCGGTACGGCCTCGTCTCGATCGGACGTCTTTCGAAAGAACACGGTCTTCTCGACGAGCCCTGTCTCGTCGCTCTGGAGCACGACACGTGTCGTATCTCTCGAGGTGGAACCGTCGGCAGTAGCACTGGCGGTGAGCGAAGAGTTGATCGGTGCATCCCTACGAACACGGAAGCTGTAGGTGAGGGTCCTCGTATCATGCGGGGCGATCTGAAGCACCAACCAACGGACGTTCGTGCCGTCCCACGTACCGCCTTCCGTCGCACCGACGAACTCGGCGTAGATGGGGAAATTGGCATCCACGGGAACGTTCGTCGCAACGAGGTCGGAGTTATTGGTGACCTTCACGGCATAATTGAGGATTTGTCCTACCTCGGCCGTCCCTCGATTATCGCTGATACTCGTCGTGATCGAGTGGTACGGAAGTCCGATTCTGGCGACAGTTTGGTCGAGTGCTACGGCGGAGCCGATGTAGGCCTTGGCGCGGAGAAGCACTTTATCCTTCGTCGTGAAATCAATCTGAATCGTCGCGGTGAACGTCTTCTCCTCATTCGGCTCGAGGCGCACGTTCTTCCACGTCACGTTGTAGGAATCCCTGATGCCACCGTTGGAGGCTGAGATGAAGTAGGAGTCGAAGGGAAACGCTAGGTGCACGTCACTCTGTTTGACAGCGAGTGAGTTGTTTTTGACATGGACTGTGTAGGTCGATTGTTCGCCTGGCCAAATGTACTCACGGGCATCCGAAACACCGATCTGGAAGTCTGCCCCCTGCGAGGGGACGTCGTTCTGCACGAGTGTGGTGTCCATGGCCTCCGATCCTTCCACGAGCGCTCGTGCAACCAGGTACTGACCAGCAACGGCGTCTGGTGAGACATTCACATGGACGATGAGCGTGCGTGTGACATTCTGGTACACCGAGACATTGGTCCACTTCACCGTATCCAGAGTGACCGCACCACCGTCGCTTGCCGAGGTGATATTCGCTTGGTGAGGCAAGTTGAACGTCACGTTCACGACGCGACTGGTCTCGCGCTGTTGCTTGAGCGTGACGAGATAGACGAGTGAGCCTCCGATATTCACCGTGTCCCTCTCATCCGTCACTGTCACGAAGTTTCCACTCGTATTGATCCCTTCGTAGTCGTCATCGAGCGACGAACATCCCTCATCTTGGGGATAGTCTGTCTTCCCATTATGGTCGTTATCCAGACCATCCGAGCACTGCGAGTGGATCGCGTACGTCGTGCTCGCTCCGAGCGAGAACACAACGGTGAATGCCCCACTGAGTAGGGACATTGCCGTGAGGGCTGATAGGGCCTTCTGTGTCTTTTTCTTGAGACAGGAGAGCGAGGAGAGAGACACGGGAGATGGGGGGAGAAAACAAAAAAGGAGACATTTATAAACGTTTTCAATCACTTTGTCAAATCTATTTCGTGAAGAAAGACAATAAATGCCATGAAAATGGCTAGAAACCAATTTTTGGCACCTTCTGCTCGTGTTTCTTCCCCAATGTGGCCCGCGTGGCTTTTCGGGCCTTCTTCAGGAGGAAGGACGGTAGAAACATCGGTTCTCTGATGCCATCGATCTTCTCGATGAGCGAGAGATCCTCCATCGCGATCTTGCCGATGTAGAGCGCCTTCAGGTCTCCCCCCCGAGCGACAAATTGCTCGATGGCTCGTAGGCCACGAAAGTAGACGAGTGATTTCGTGAAGACCCCACTGTCTGCACTCGTCGTCAGTCCCCTCTTGAGATCCAGGGTCTTCGAGAGGGCCTTCTCTGCTGAGAACCCAAGTTCCGAGAGCAGGTATGCCCTCGTCTCGGCAAATGAGTGTGTCATCGCATAGGCGACGGCAAGTACATTCTTCGCATGCTGCGTTCGCTTCTCGTGGCCCATCGGCAGCACGCGGTTCTGATTGAACACCGCAAGCCCCTCCTGCGTATCCAAATAGTGTGCGAAACCGCGTCGAAAAATTTCATACGGTTGGTGTCGTCCGTTCTCTGCCGTGAGTGCATGTGTTTCGATCTCGTGTGCGATCAGTGCTTGTAGATGGGCATCGGTGAATCGTGCTCCTTGTCTGAGGAAGACGCGCTTCTCTCCCACGGCACAGTCCGAGATCATGCCGCGCTTCACCTCGACGATCCAGTCATGCAGGCCATAGATTGCGAGTGCGTGTTCGAAGGAGGGCTTCGCCTGATCTGCACTCTTCATCTTCGTCTCTTCCTCGTTTGATTTCGATGGAGGAGAGAGAGCAATGTACTCTTCTGCGAAGGCGATGAGTGCTGGACTTGGAGCGCCAAAGAGCGCGAATGATGCCGCGGTGAAACGATCCGCATCTCCCCTAGAGCGTATCAAGTCGATCCGCAGGAGAAGTTCATGTCGCTTCTTCCTGAGCAGGATTCCAAGTGGACTCTCATCTGCCTCCAGCTTCTTGAGCTGGACTTCCAGCTCCTTCAGATCTGCATCGCACTCTCTCAGAAGGAAGACAGGATTCATCGTCTCGTCTGCAAGGAGGTGTTCTCTCTGCTCGTTGAGGTCCAGTGGGCGCAGATACTTGAGGAGGGACAGTTCGCGGTCAAGAGTACCAAGGATGCGGTCGATGGCTCGCAGATCCCTGCGAACGTGTGTTGTGTGCTGCGGCATCACCTTCATGGGATCGATCAGGAATCCTCGCAGATCGCGTCCTCCAATCGAAACGCGCAAGCCATCGTTGCAGTGTGCACTCGAGAGAACGACTGTCTGGATGCGCTTGCCACCGATGGTCAGCTTCACTCGGTACATCTGTCGATTGCCCTCGACGGGCTCGATGGCCTTCAGTGTGCGGAGCTCCTCGATGAACGAGGAAGCGAAGAGTGTCTCGCTTCGATCAGGAACGAGAGAGCACGGCTCGCTGATGCTGATGCCGTCCCCCGAGACTTCGATCGTCTCCCGCAGTCCAAGGACGATGCTCTCCTTCTTCCTCTGCTCCTGTGGGCTCGGTTGACCTTGGCCGAAGAGTTCTCTTGAGAGGAGTACTCCTTTCTCGGGCGATGGAACGTGCAGTCCTTGCACGCGCTCCAATCGTGACCGCAGCGGCGCAAGATTCGCAATCTGCACAGCAAGCCCCGCCCGTGCATTCACTTCCAGCAGGACGGGCCCAAGATCGCGGTCGAGTGTCAGATCCACAGCGAGGTAACCGATATTCGTGAGATGCTGAATTCTTGAGCTGATGAGTAAGAGCTCCTCCCATCGTGGAATGACGATGCCAGAGATCGTTGCACCATGCGGCAATTCGTTGATACTTTTTTGGTAGCGTACCGCATGCGTCGTTGTACCGAGGGCCATATCGATGCCAATGCCCATTCCTCCGAGGTGCACATTTGCCTTTCCCTGACTCTCGGGCGTTGGCACTCTCAGCATCGCCATGACAGGTACGAGGTTGAAGACGATGATGCGGATATCGGGGAGTCCTGCTGGGCGAAAGGGGGTGAAGCAGTCATCAGCAACGAGGATCTGCTCGAAGAATGCGCTATCTTTCAGGCCATTGACCGAAAATTTCCCATCGAGAATATCTTCGATGTGCTCCATGAGTTGTCGCTTGGTGATGATCGTCTTTCCCTGCTCGAGGAACTCGCCATTCTTTCGCCCCTTCAGGAGGAGAATTCCTTCCCCACCAAATCCGTAATTGGGTTTGAGCACACACTCATCAGGGAGCGAGTTGAAATCGAGCTCTCGGAGTTGTCGACGATGATCGATGCGCGCGAACACCTTCGCCGTCGGGATTCCGCGCGTCGAGAGGAAGGCCTTCGTCTTCATTTTGTCATCCGCGAAGGCAATGGCTTTCCTCGGATTGCACGGCTTGATGTACAGCAAGTTTCGCGCATTCAGCCCGAGCACGCCGTGTGATGTGAAGGGGAATCGCATCATTCTTCCTGCAGATGCCGAAAGACCTCCCTGAAACGGACGTACTCGATGAAGCGTAGTCCCGTCCATCGTCCAAGGAAGACATTGCAGAGAATCGTGAGGAGCATCAGTTCGGGATACGCCAGTACTACGGATTGAAGGAGAGGCCACTGGACGATGAACACGCAGAGGGAAGCACCGAACACCGTCTCGGCCACGCCGAGGATGGCTGACCACCAGCCCTCTTCCGTCTTGAGATTCAGGAATGTCTCGGCCTGTGTCGAGAGCATGAGGAGAATGAAGACCGTATCCCTAGAGAAGGTGAGACCGAACCACGTACCGATCCCGACAAGGAGCAAGAGCGAGAAGCTGACGACGATGAGAATGATGGCAACTTTTGGGATGTAGAGGAGCCGCCAGTGTTTCATGAGTGAGCGTGTTGCAGCACCCGTTGACAGAATGAAGAGCAGGAAGAGGAGTCCCGTCCACCAACCGAGAGCGAGGAAACTCAGTGCGACGATCGATGAGGTGTAGAGACCAAAACTGGTGATGCCGATCACCTGCTTCAGAAAGGAGAAGATGGTCGCAATCACAGGGAGGATGAGCAGGAGGATCACGGTTTGCCCCGACACGCCATGCGAGAGCAGGTAGTTGACGAGGATCGACAGAATGTCCCAGGGGTGCATCTTCAGTGTCGTAGCATTCAACGAGAAGGAATCGATCCCCCGCTCTTGAAACTGAGTCTGGAGTTCGGCACTGCTCGCCGTTACGATCAGCGATGCGAGAGCCTCCTTTCGCGTCAGAATGATCTGTTGCGGATGGAGGAGTGTGTAGGCTCCTCGTATCGAACGAGCCATCATGTGGAGATTTCTCTCCGTGATGAGGATCAGCGTTTCGTTCTGTATGGTCGCTTCGCGTTCACTATCACCATGCACGTACCGCATGAGGGCTTGTAACCCACCAATCCCCTGCGTCCATATCACGACTGACTCGGCATTGGAGAGGAGCTGCTTCTGCTCGAGCAGCAGAGCAGTGATGGCATCTTCTGACCCGAGGACCGATGTCCTTTCCTCCGGTCGGATGACGTGGACGAACACACCTGCATCCAGGCCTGTGCGGACATATTTCTCTAGAACACTGTTTGTAACTGATGTATCAGCGATCACGACGATTTTCCGTTGGAAGACGATGATGGGGTGCACGCTCTCGACTTGCTCGTTTCTCCCATGCAAGTCAGTGGATCTCACCGTCAATCTGAACGTGAGTTTGCCTGCTCTCTCGGGTGTGTAGATGGCCTCCACTCTGCGACCGATGATTTGTTTCGTCTCATCGATGGACCATCGGTACTCGGTGTGTTCTCCCGTGACGTGGCTGGCAGATGCATCCAGAATGATGGTTCGGCCAATGGCGATATCGTCGGGTCCGCTGATGACGGCAGTTGCCTGATCCGGAGGACTCGTTTGATCGCTCTTCGATGCCGCATGAGTGATGGTGATCCCTGAGCATACAAGCCCAAGCAGGAGCAGTGGAAACACGAACGGGGAGGACTTCGACATTGGCCCTAGTATAGCATCATAGCTCTTGCAGCATTCTGCTGGCAAAGAATCATATGATCCCTTCGGATCTGTTTCCTTCCTCAATAATTCCTCAAGAATTTGACAAGCAGACTGTACCACCTGACAATGCCTGCGATTTGGTTCTTTGAAAACATCGTTTGTGTAAGAAGTAATCCCTTCTTGTCGCACCAACAAGTTTAGGGAGCATCTCTTGAATAACGGCATGTGGAAGGTTTTCTCATGCCATCGGGGTTTACCCCGATTTGCCTTGTTATGGCTTGTTTGTTTGAGGATGTCAGCAATGGCTTTGGTGCAAAAGGAGTGGCTCTCCCCTAGGAGAATCTCCTCTAAGATTCTCTTATGCAGCTTCGGTACGCCAAAATCTCGACATTCAAAATCAGAAAAATTCTGAAGTGCTTTTCTGAAGACCTTCCCGCAAGCAA
>JAHFJR010000017.1 GCA_023245775.1 Candidatus Peribacteria bacterium
TACTATTATACAATATATTATACTATTAATCAAGCGACATAGTTAGCCGCCTCGCTTTTGCATGCATATCCATGGAACGGTCTGCATTCTTCAGAGGTTCCCCGAAAGATCCCCCCCCCACGGGTTGCTGCGGCAAACCCGTGCCACTCCACCAATGGATTCACATTTCTAGAGCCTATTCAGGCACAAAGAAGCCCCTCACCCTTGGCAGCCTGAAAGCAAGCAGTGAAGTCATGGAGCCCATCAGCATGCCCATCGTCACGAGAGGAACCGTACGAGTCGAATCTGATTCGGGACTTTCAAGAACAATCGAATCCTGCTCCGAGCCCTGACTCAAGCCCTGAAGGTACTGAGCAGCATAGCGATCGTAGGTCGTATTCTTTCGTTTTTTCGTTGCCTTCTTCACTGCGGATACGGTCGTTTTCGCAGCCGAAACTTTGGCAACGATCGCGCAAGATCCCGCTGCACCAGCACTCGGAGTTTTGCTTATGCAATAGGACTCCGTCGATTCATCTAGTGTATAGGAATATCCTACTTTCATCTTCGGATACTCGACCGAAGCACTGGTACTTTTATCCGGCGAAGTGAACGTGATCGTGTCGCCGTCATTCTTGAGCTTCAGCCCTACTTGATGAGTCAAAAGGACAACATGTTGATTCGGCTGCAGAACACTCGTTGCACCAAAGGTTATCGTCTTCTTGCCAAGAGTCAGCATCCAGCCCTTGAGCGAGAATATCTGATCCAGAGGATTTCGCATCTCGATCCATTCCTGAGAGAGGAGTGATCCCGAGGCATCGTCTTGCATCTTGCTCGAAGGCGCTGCGAAGACCTCGGTGATGAGAATCGTAGGAATGGGTGCTGGAACAATCGTCTCGGGGAATGTATCTATCGAAGCGATCTTTGTAGCATCTGCTTGGGCTCCATAGATTGTACTCACTGATGGAATACTCAAGACTGACCAGATTCCTGACTTCCTTTCGATCGCCTTTTTCTCAGTATCTATGTACTCCTGACGACTCACATACGACGAAGAGCTATCAGCAAGAGCAAGGCCTGAACTGAGTAACTCTCTCTGGAGAATCCTGCCATCATCGATCATCACATAGGCGAGAAGATGTCCGTCTCTCTCCCACACATCAGCATCAAAAAATAGTTCGACTTTCTTGTTTTCTATCAGGGCTCGAACAAATTCTAGTGCCTGTACTTCATACGAAGAAAGTGAGAGATTCGTGTCCGCATCGAAGCCTTTCATGCCAATCAAAGTAACACCAACCTGATCCAGACCCACAAGAAACGAGGAAGGGCCATCCAGAGTGAGAGAGAAATGCTCAGGATCGATCACGCGAGTGACTGTTCCTAAAATCCTGCGATCTTTGAAGCTCTCTTGACGGTACACCCTCCCCTCCTCAGCTTTGTCCCATATCACGGCAGACACGACGAGACCCTGCGGATTCACGAGATCCACCTTGTCTCTGGCATTGCTGAGTGAGATCCCTGTCTCGATCTGATACAGGCGAACCGTATCATGCGGGAGAATGGTTGGAGTGGTATCGATCGTATAGCGGTGAATGGTCTTCGAGCCGATCGCAAGATGCCAGCCAGCGAGCGGCACCGTACGGTCCTCCAGATTCTTCAGTTCGATCCACTCCTTATCGGTGTCCTTGGCATCGGGGTTCGGGAGGATGCCAGAGATGACAATACGGTCGTCATTGAATACCTGCGGCGAGCCTGAAATATTCGAAACCGAACTGCTGCTTACGGAACCAGGAAACACCTGCACCGTCTGACTCTGTATTAGCGTAGTATCACATTGATTTTTCACTTCCAGATTCAAGGAGAAGATCCCAGAAGTCGCATAGCTATGTACGGGAGGATTGCAGCTGTCACTCGTATATCCGTCACCAAAATCGAAGTGGCAGGTGGCACCATCCAGGGTTCCAATACTCGCAACCGCCTGCACATTCAGTGTGACTTTGGACGTACCCGTAAAGTCACCGGATTGGAGGGAGATTGCGGGGAGGAGGTCACTGGTGCAGGAAGAAGAAACAAAGGAGTCAAAGGAAGCAGAGGAAACAAAGGAAGACGATGATTGGCTTGAGGAGCTCGAAGAAGAGGAAGAGGAGATAAGGGAAGAAGATGACTGACTTGAGGAAGTGGAAGAAGACGATGAGGAAGATGACGAGGAAAAAGGAATTGGATCCACTGAACCATTCTCGAAGCCGGGGGTGGCGAGCATATTGGCTCCTGCGTCCAGGCCTCTGCTCGTGCTGGCTGTACGCCAGTTCTCCTTGATCGTGCCGGCAATGCTCGGATCGATGCGCTCCATGCTTGCCTTGGGAATGGGTGCGCTCGGATTCGCTCCGGCGAAGGGCACACCGACTCCGTCATCGACTTCATCCACAATCATGCCACTCGGATCCTTCAGACGAAGTCTGAGACCAGAATTTGCAAGCGTGACAGAACTACTCACAAGTGCAGGTTCTAGAACCAAGCGCGAGAAGTCCGCATGGAGATTGCTGATGAGAAGGAACTGACCGGGCTGAATCGTGAATCCTGCGGGAAAAGTCACCATGACCGTCTCCTGCCCTGTGCTTTTGAGATAGGTGATCGTGTACGACGCGAGACTCACGGGGTCACAGGAAGATCCGTCGGCGCACGGAGGCAAGAAGAGCTCGAACCACTCATCGGAAGAACTCAGGTCACTCCCCGCCCACATCACCTCATTGATGAGAGGATGCAACGGCTCAGCACGTGCACTCTCCGCCCAGAAGAGGAGCTCAGCGAGAAGCAGGAGAAGGAGATAACGAATGTGCATGGCATCATCAAACTCCTGCGAATGAGTTCTGAGCAGGTGAAGCAAGTACTGCGCAGGAGAATGATTCTCTTTTGGCTCTTGTCTAGGCTGAAAATACAGTTCTGCACCGAGAAAGAACGTAAGAAACATTTTAACATTATTATTGTAATTTTGCAACATCTCTTTTTGGCTTTGATTCAATCCAATGGCTTAGGAAAGGGATGAAAACTACCTCGCATCGGAGCATAGAATGATGTACACTTCGCACCAGATCCGTTTGTTCGTACCAATATGACACCTCTCCATATGCATTTTCCTTCCGATACTCGCGTCATTGAATGGAGTGAACGAGGCCTCTCTTTCTGCGAGGCACCATGGGATGCAGATGCACGGAGGTAGATAGGTACGGACTGCGGCATTTTGTTTCTTGCCCCAGCTCCCTATGAATTACAGCATCGTTTTCCTCGCTCTGCTTGGAGGCCTCTTCCTCGGACTGCTCGTCGGTTGGTTCTGGTTCGCCAAGGGAAAGAAAATTAGTTCTGCGCTCCAAGTGCAGATCGATCAGAAGGAGCGCGAACTCAATAGTATGAACGTGAAGGTCATCGAGACGAGGAGCTCGATGAAAACACAGGAGGCCGAAGCCAAAGCACAGGCCAAGGAGATTATCACGCAAGCACGCATCGAGGCGCAGGAGATGGAAGTGAAATTGGAGAAGGAACACGTGCGCATCGAGGAGAAGGAGAAGACACTCGATCAGAAAGTGAGCGAGGTCGACGTGCAACGCAGCCGACTCGAGAAACAGGAAGGAGAAAACAAAGAGATGCAAGAAGAACTGAGAGAATCTTCGAAGAAGCACCGCGAAGCACTGGAGAAAGTCTCAGGACTGAAAACGGAAGAAGCCAAGCAGCAGCTCTGGAAAGAACTCGAACATGAGTACTCTAGCTTCTTCGCAAGTCAGATCAAAGAAGTGAAGAAGCACCTTGAGGAAGACGTCGAAGCCACCTCGAAGAATCTCCTCGCTGAGGCCATCCATCGCTACGCCTCCGAAGTCGCGACCGAGTCGACGACGACCGTCGTACAACTGCCATCCGATGACGTGAAGGGTCGCATCATCGGAAAAGAAGGCCGTAACATCGTCGCCTTCGAGTCGGCCACGGGCATCGACGTCATCATTGACGACACACCAGGGGCGGTCGTGATCTCCGGATACGACTTGGTCCGTCGTTACGTGGCAAAACTCGCACTGGAGAAACTGGTGGAAGACGGACGCATCCAACCTGCACGCATCGAAGAAGTCGTCAATAAAGTGAAGGAGGATGTCGCGAAGATGATGCTCGAGTTCGGCAAGCGCGCCGTCGAAGAACTCGGAATCACGGGCTACCCCAATGACCTCCTCAAGATCATCGGACGCTTGAGATTCCGCACGAGTTACGGTCAGAACATCCTGAAGCACTCGGTCGAAATGGCCCACATGGCTCGCATGATGGCGGAGGAGATCGGTGCTGACGCGCAGATCGTCGTCGAAGGCTGTCTCCTCCATGACATCGGCAAGGCCCTCGACCACGAAGTGGCTGGCACACACGTGCAGATCGGCGTCGAGATCGCGAAGAGGTTCAAGGTGCGTCCCGAAGTCGTGCACTGCATCGCTGCGCACCATCAGGATATCCCCATCGATTCGGCTGAAGCATTCATCGTTGCAGCCGCCGATGCCATCTCGGGCTCACGTCCTGGTGCTCGAAGGGAATCGATGGAAGCGTACATCAAGCGTCTCACCGAACTGGAGAATACCGCACGCAGCTTCGAAGGAATCTCGAAGGCGTACGCCATCTCCGCCGGTCGCGAGATCCGCGTGTTCGTCGATGCGGGGAAAGTGGATGACCTCCGTCAGCAGCAACTCGCCAAGGATATCGCGAAGAAGATCGAAGCTGAACTCACCTACCCCGGCGTGATCAAAGTGAATGTGATACGGGAACGGAGGGTGGAGGAGACGGCAAAATAGTTCTCGATATGCCCCGCTCCGGCGTGACTACTCGAACTGACAGATCGCAGGTCTGTCTCTTCGAGTAGTACCGTCGCGGTGCCATTTGGTCTGTCACTTCGAGTAGCACCGTCGCGGTGCGTATCGAGAAGCCACCTTCAGTTGATGTTGACCACTCGTCCATCCCCCTCTAAACTTCCTGAGCTTTAGACGATATGACCCCATGGTTTAACGAGGGTCTTAGAGTCACCCTCTTATCCCTTTTTCCCCTCTTCACTATGGCTGACCAGAAAAAATTTGATCGCAGCAAGCCACACATGAACGTCGGTACCATCGGTCACGTTGACCATGGCAAGACGACGCTCACCGCAGCCCTCTCGATCAACTTCTCTCCTGCAGACGAGAAGAAGACGTACGATATGATCGACAATGCTCCGGAGGAGAAGGCTCGCGGTATCACGATCAACACCGCGCACGTCGAGTACGAATCTGAGAAGAGGCACTACGCGCACGTCGACTGTCCGGGTCACGCCGACTACGTCAAGAATATGATCACAGGCGCCGCTCAAATGGACGCCGCGATCCTCGTCGTCTCCGCTGCCGATGGACCGATGCCACAGACCAGAGAGCACATCCTGCTCGCTCGTCAGGTGAATGTGCCGTACATCGTTGTCTTCATGAATAAGATCGACATGGTGAAGGATCCTGAACTTATCGAGCTCGTCGAAATGGAAATCCGCGAACTCCTCACGAAGTACGGGTTCCCCGGTGACAAGACGCCGATCATCAAGGGTTCCGCTCTGAAGGCCGTGGAAGGTGATCCTGAGAATGTTGAAAAACTGAAGGAGCTCCTCCGCACATTGGACACCTACGTTCCCGATCCAAAGCGCGAAATCGATAAGCCTTTCCTCATGTCCGTCGAAGATGTCTTCTCCATCAAGGGTCGTGGAACGGTTGCCACCGGTCGTATCGATCAGGGAAAGATCAATATCAATGATGAAGTCGAGATCGTCGGTATCGTCGAGACGAAGAAGACGACCGTAACGGGTGTTGAAATGTTCCATAAGCTCCTCGACTCGGGTCTCGCCGGCGATAACGTGGGTCTGCTGCTGCGTGGCATCGAGCGCACGGACGTCCAACGCGGCCAAGTCCTTGCAAAGCCGGGTTCCATCAAGCCACACACGGATTTCGAAGCTGAAGTCTACATCTTGACGAAGGAGGAAGGAGGGCGCCACACGCCCTTCTTCAAGGGTTACAAGCCGCAGTTCTACATCCGCACAACCGATGTGACGGGTGCCGTCGAACTACCAGCCGGCGTCGAAATGGTCATGCCCGGTGACAATATCAAATTCACCGTCACCCTCGGCGCTCCGGTCGCCATCGAGCTGGGTACGCGTTTCGCCATCCGCGAGGGTGGTCGCACGGTCGGCTCCGGCGTCGTCACGAAGATCAGCAAGTAAATTCTTGACATGTTGTTAGCTGCCGATGTACATCGGCAGCTAACAAGGCCCTCTCTTCCGCTCTTTCCACCACCTCTCCCATGACTCCTACAAAGAAAACTGCAGAGAAGAAAGTGACAGCTTCCGACCAACCTTCACTGGGGCTGAAGCTCTCAAGCAAGAAAGCTGCAGCCAAACCTGCCGCAAAGAAAGCAGCACCAAAGGAGCCTGTGAAGGTGGAGAAGAAAACCACAACGTCAGCAACTGCAACCGCAAAAACGGTTGCTTCGTCGCAAACCCCTCCACAAACTCCCAAGATCAAAGGCATCCGCATCCGTCTCTCCGCCTTCGACCATTCGGTCATCGACGAAGCGGCACTGAAGATCATCGATACCGCACTCCGTACGGGCGCGATCGTCCATGGGCCGATCCCACTGCCGACCAAGCTCAGAAAGTTCACCGTGAACCGCTCGACGTTCGTCCACAAGGATGCACGTGATCAGTTCGAGATGCGCATTCACCGCCGCTTGATCGACCTCACCGAGACAACGTTCAAGACCGTCGATGGGCTGCAGAACCTGAGCCTGCCAGCCGGTGTCGACATCGAGATCCGGATGGGGTAAAAAATAGCTTCAGACATCGACATTGCCGATGAAGGTCGACGTTCTGGACTGGAGAACAATCTCACCGGAATTTCGGACATTGATCGAGAGACAGTATGTGGTGCTGAAACATTCATAGTCAGATACGCGGGCAGAAAGCCCGCTCCCATAGGAGAAGAGCCATATTCTCATGGGAGCGCCCTTTCTGGGCGCGCTGCCATGCCTGTTGCCAAGAGATCGTATGAGATCTTCTGTCAAGAACGATTTTCTGCTATAATAAAAGGATTATGGTCGCTCACATAACACAAAAACCACTGCTACCACTCTTCCTCACGTGGTACTACCTCGAGGCCCCGATCGCGATCGTGCGAGGAGCTCTCGCGTACGCGAGAGCCTTTGCGGAAATCGTACCGTTTGGATTCCTCCTCCTCACCCTCTTCTCACCGTGGAAGAATATCGTTGATCGAACGGTGATCCATGGCATCGACCTTGAGAAAATTGGCGAGAAATTGAGTCTGGCACTCCTCGCAAGACTCGTCGGGTGCATCGTGCGCATTCTGACGCTCGCACTCGGCCTACTCTCCGAAGGAGTGCTCTTTGCCATCACAAGTCTCTATCTCTCCATCTGGCTGGCCTTCCCAGTCTTCTGGTTCGTCGGTCTCACTCTCTGCATCCGATCACTGCTATGAGTACGCTGCACTTCGATCTCCGGCGCACACATGCGTACCGAGCACTCGGGATACGTCGATGTGTCTTCGGACTACCCGGCCTCGTGGTATCGGCTCTGCTCCTTGCTCCGTTCATAGCGGAAGCACTCATCAACCATCATGCCGAGCCGCTCCTGATAGCCACCAGCATGCTCGGTTGGATCCTCTTCGTCATCGAACGGTTTCGGAGGGAAAAACTGAAGACGAGCGAGGAGTGTACGGAAGAGCCCATGAATATCGCAGACATGCTCTCGTACCATCTCGTGCTCCACCTCAGTACGAAATCATCCGTCACACCAACCACGCTCCTAGAGGCCGCCACCGAGAGCGAACGCGGAATCTTCGTCCTCCATCTCATTGGCCTCGAGCGTGATGATGTGCTGGCAGCCCTCCTGAAATCTCCGATGGAGATGACACAGGAAGACACACTCCAGTGGTGTCTCGATGCCATGAGAGAGCTCGGAACAAAACGCTTCGATTCGACGGCGACGATCTACGCATTCCTGCAACATGTGCCGCTGCTGAGAGCGCTCGTCGAGAAAGCCGATCTTGCACCGGAAGATCTCACGGCAATTCTGAAAGCCGAAGCATTCCACTTCGAGCTGGCAGAGAGTAGATCGCACCCACTGAGCCCCGCCGTACTGATCCGTCTGCTCGGATCCATCGGACGCACGTGGGTACTGGGCTACAACAATGATCTGCAGCGTCTCACAACCAATCTCTCGGAGCACATCCTCAGTCGACAGCGACACGTGATGATCCATCGCGACATCGTGACGAACATCGTCACATTGCTCCAGAGTGGTGGGCAAGCAAATATCCTCCTGCTCGGAGAGAGCGGGACTGGAAAACGGACACTGGTGGAACACATTGCCTACCGTCTTCGTTGTAACGAGCTCCAGCATTCATCTCCATTCACCGATGTACTCGTCCTAAAGACAGCACTCCTGCTGTCCGGCAGTGGGCAGAGCGACATCGCACTTCTGCATGCGCTGAATGACACCACGCTCGGAGGACGGTTCATCCTCGTCATCGACGACATGTCACTGCTCCTGAAAGCCAGCGATGCCAAAGTGAAAGGTATTCTCATCAATATCCTGCAAGCGAAGAATATTCGAACCATCTGTCTTGCAGAAACTGCGGACTATCACACGCTGATCAAGTCTGATCCCCTCCTCGATGCTTTGCTCCAGAAAATCTTTGTCGAAGAGACCGACGATGATGAAACGATTCATGTCCTGCTCGAGGAGTACTTCAGGATCGAGAAGAGCCGCGGCGTGCACATGACCTATGCGGCGCTGCGATCACTGCTCTCTCTGAGCAAACGATATGTATCGAAAGGAGCGCTACCAGGGAAGGCAGTTGAGATCCTCGATGAAGCACTGCTCAGCGTGCGATCTCGTGGTGAAACACTTGTAACGGATGCTCACATTCGTGCCATTCTCTCTCGGCGAACACGGATCGATGTGACGATCCTCAGCGATGACGTGAAGGAGCGACTACGAGTGCTGCAGGAACGACTGGAGGCACACATCATCGGACAGAAGCAAGCGATCCATGGACTCGTATCAGCACTCAAGCGCAGTCGACTGAATATTGGCAGCAGCAAACGTCCCGTCGGCACGTTCCTCTTCCTTGGCACCACTGGTCTCGGGAAAACCGAAACCGCGAAGGCACTGGCACAGGAGTACTTCGGCTCCAGCGACGCGATGACCCGCGTGGACCTGAATGAGTATGGCGACGAAGCCTCGATACGCCTGCTGATCGGCGGACAAGGAGAATATGGCTTCTGTGAGGGCTTCCTGACAAAGAAGGTTCAAGATCAGCCGTCCTCTCTGGTCCTCCTCGATGAGATCGAGAAGGCACACCCGAAGATCCTGAATCTGTTCCTCCAGATTCTGGATGAAGGCATGCTCATCGGAGGAGATGGAGTGAAGACGAACTTCCGGAATACGATCATCATTGCCACGAGCAATGCTGGATCTCACTGGATGACAGATCATCCGATCCCAACGGAAGATGCCGCACGAGAGAGCTTCCGCAAAGATCTCATCGAAACGATCGTGGGAGAACGAACATTCTCACCCGAATTCGTCAATCGCTTCGATGAAGTCATCCTCTTCACTCCTCCGAGTCCTGAGGACGTACGGAATCTTGCCATCCTGATGCTGGATGAAGTCATCCAGCACTTCGTGAAGGAGAAGGGCATTCGCATCACGATCGAACCCGATGTCATCGATCTCCTCGTGAAAAAAGGCTTCTCGCAGGAGTACGGAGCACGAGAAATGCGCCGAACGATCACGCAGACGATCGAGAACTATCTGGCCGAATATTTACTGAGTCACTCACTCCATCGTGGAGATGAGATCACGATACGAAGGGAGGACCTCCAGTAAAAAGGAAGAGTCTACTCACGCCACCCCTTCACCTTGAGTGCGGACTTCGCAGCGTCCTGTTCGGCTTTCTGTTTCGTATTCCCTTCTCCAATTGCAATTTTTTCCTTGCCGATGAACACAGCGCACACGAAGAGCTTGCTGTGATCGGGACCTGATTCGGAGAGTGTGGTGTACGTCGGCGTGATACCCGTCTTCTCCTGCGCCATCTCCTGAAAGACGCTCTTCTCATCACGATGTTTGCCCTTCGCAATGAGTTGCTTCAGATGGGTGAGAATGAACGTATGAACGAAGGTCCTCGCTGTATCGATACCTTGGTCAAGGTAGAGGGCTCCGATGAAGGCCTCCACAGCATTCGCGAGTGTGGAATCTTTCTTCCTACCTCCGCTCGCCTCTTCTCCGCGACTGAGAAACAGATAGTCTCCAAGTCTGAGTTCCTTCGCCACTTCACAGAGATGATCGCCTTGTACAAGGGCTGAACGCCAGTTTGTAAGTTCCCCCTCAGGCCGATCGCTCAGGTGAAAGAGATACTCGGTGGAAATGAGCTGCAAGACCGCATCTCCGAGGAACTCCAGACGTTCGTTATGGCCGTTCTTCGCGCGTTCGTGAATTGCTGAGCGGTGTGTGAGTGCCTGATACAAGAGGTCCTTGTTCTTGAAACGAACATTCGTGAGCTTCTCGAGACCGGAGAGGGAGGTGGGATTAGGCATATCATCAATTTGAGTCAGCTGATATGGTACACGGTTGAATGGTTGAATGGCTAAATGGTTTACATGCGACAAACGAACGTTTCGCTTGCGAACCATTCAACCATATAGCCATTTAGCCATTTTTTCGATGTGCCAACGCATTCAGTACTCCATTCACGAACTTGGCACTCTCGTCGCTTCCGTACTCCCTGGCAATATCAATCGCTTCGTTCATCACGACAGCAGGTGGAGCATCCTTGGCATAGAGAAGCTCAAAAGCGCCGATCATTAAGATGGAACGTGTGATGGAGTCCATACGATCGAGCGGCCACTCAGGAGCATGCGCTTCGATCGCCTCTCGCATAGCAGACCATTCTTTTCGCACCCCTACAAGAAGATGCTCGGCGAAGGATGCGTCGACATGTCCACTGCCACCGAACTCGAGAATATTCTGCGCCAGAGAAACCGCTGGATCAGTTTCACGAACCTGCATCTCGAACACGGCCTGCATGGCGGCAACGCGAGCGAGACGACGTCTGGAAGGCATGGGAAAGGGGGTTACGCCTTCACCTTCGTGATCTTCTTCAGTGCCTTACCGCTCCTCGTGCGATGTATGGCAGGCTTGGCAAAGGGAGACGCGGCAAAATTCTTCAGACGAACCACCTCGAGATTCAGGTAGACCGAGTGCCGACGACGGCCTCGATCTTTACTAAGCCGTTTCTTGGGAGTGGGCTTCTTGGACATTTATCCTGAGGGAATCGAAGGATACAGCGGATCGAGTGTAGAGAAAGAGCAGACAGGAGTCAAAAGGAACTCCTCTGTTTCGTTTGTTTCTTCTTCCATCTACCGTCGCTGCCCACTCATTGCCACCATGAACCGCACGACGTAGAGAAAAAGATTGAACACATCGAGATAGAGTGACAGGGCAAGCAAGAAGGGCGAAGAATTGTATCGATCTGAGGAGGCAAGACGCTGCATGTCCAGAGCAAGAAAGAGGGAGAACGTGACGATGCCAACACCCGAAAGGACAACCTCGAACGATGAACCTCGGAGTGACGGAATGAAGATCTGTAGAAGCCCGAACACGATGAGGCCAATGAGCGACTGGAGGAGGAAGCGACCGATGGTGGCACTCAGATTCATGGTGGTTGTTCGTGCAAAGACAGCGGCAGCGATGGTGAGGAGCAAGGTGGAGATGGTTGCATTGATCAGGATGGAAGCCCCGTTGACGTACGAGACGAGGACAGACATCAGAAACGGCGTGATGGTGAGGCCGGAGAGCAAGGGAAAAGCCAAGAACAGAACATAATTCAGCGGTGCACTCCTGCTCCACGTGTGAGCGGTGAAGACGAGTACGAGCTCAACGAGAAAAAATAGGAAGATCCAACCTGAGGCAAGAATGGGGAGAGCAAAGGTCACTCCCGCAAAGACCCCAACCAGTGTCATCAGCAGAGCAAGAGCGATCAGCCAGTAGGCCTGCGCCACCTGAGACACCGACAATGGTTTGGATTGGCTCTGGTACGCCCTAAAAAAACGTGATGTCATGGAGCAATCGTACCCTTTACTGCCGTCGTAACAAAATTGTTTCTGGGCCAATCCTATGCTATAATAATGAGATTCTATGCGCAGACTAGAACGCGTCTTCGGCACTCTGCAGATCCTCCCTGCGGCCTTACTCACGGTTCCAGAGTTCTGCCATGGCGCAGCGGGTGCAGTGGCGCTCTCAGCGTTCATCCAAGATCACATCATCACCCAGGCACTCTTCGCCTTCGGAGGAGTCGCGGCTGCAGCGATCTTCTACTACGCCATACGCATGATCGTCGAAGCCTATAACGAGAAATCGATCACGGATATTACGCAGTCATTCATCTACGTGTTCATCGGTTTTGTCGTGATCGCGATCTCCTCAGCATTCGCCAATTCCTTTGGACTGGGCTCGATCGCACCAGGGAATCTCGCACCCGGCCTCCAGAGCGTGAGTGACTTCATCATCTCGGGTGCTGCGGGTGCCTTCACCCTCATGGTCGTACTCGCCGGCCTACGCATGATCACCTCACAAGGTGAAGAGGCGGAATTCGACAAGTGGCGCAAAGTACTGATTGGCAACTGCGTCGGCGTCATGATCATGCTCACGGCGTTCTTCGTGGCCCATGCGGTCTTCGATATCAACTCGGGTCTCATCGTCGAGGAGATGCGCGGCATCGGCCTCTTCCTGCTCACCATCATCGGCTTCGCCTGCATCGTGGCACTCATCATCGCGGGGGTCCTGCTCATCATCTCCATCGATGAATCCCTGAAAGATCGCGCGAAGCGAGCCATCATCGGGACACTGATCTCACTCCTCATCGTCATGGCCGCCTACACGCTGATCATCACATTCGTCCCCTAAGTACGATGAAATTCACCTCCTTCCTCCATCGGCTGATGCTCGTTCTCGCTGTCAGCCTGGTCCCTCTGAAGGCACATGCGAATGGCACCGACATCCAGAATATCTTCCTGAACCTGATCTCCTCTTTCTCCGGACCGATCTTGGTCGTCGTGGCGATCCTCGTCATCGTCACTGCAGGCTTCACTCTCCTCGTCTCGGAACAGGAGGGAGCCATCGACAAGGCGAAGAAGACGATCATCGGTGTGATGGTCGGAGGCATCATCGTCACCATCATTCTCTTCTTCCCTGGAGGCCCTCGTGGTGCCATTTCCATCCTCTACAACGGGCTGTCTGGGACAATCTTCATCAACAACGGAGCCACACTCGGATTGGAAGCCGAAGGAGTCTCGGGGTGGTTGACGGCGATGGCAGCCATGATCGGCATCGTGATCATCATCATCTCGGTGATCCGCGCTGTCGCAAGCTTTGGGGGAGATGAAGCGGCGTACACGAACGTACGTACCTGCATCCTACATGTGATCATCGGTCTCATCATCATCGGGGGGGCCTTCATCTTCAAGAACGTCTTCTTCTTAAATCGTGAGCCGAGTGCGCTCATCCTCCTCATCAGTTCCAAGATTATTCTTCTGCTCAGCTTCATCCTCCTCATCGCTGTTGCGATCTTGATCTATGCAGGACTCAGAATGGTCACGAGCTTCGGACGCGAAGAGGATTTCACCGCTGCACGAGGGCTCGCTGTGCGTGTCGTCATCGGCATCATCATCATCTTGCTCAGCTATTCGCTCGTGTTCATCGTGTCGAAAATTTTTGGGTAATACTCACGAGTGCCTCGCGTGTCTCCTTCGAATCATGGGTGCGAATGAAACTCGCGCCATGGTGCACGGCCATCACGTTCGCCTCGAGTGTTGCCAGCAGACGATCGGCTGAAGGAAGATGCTTGGGACCTGCGAGGAAGGATTTCCGTGACGGACTGACGAGGATCGGCCCGAGGTCGGTCAGCTCCGAAAGACGTCTGAGAATCTCGAAGGAGTACGCTGGATCCGATGAAACGAAATGTCCGAGGCCTGGATCGAGAATCAGCTGAGATCGATCAATGCCAGCGACGATCGCAGCCTCCATTCGCTGCATCAAAAAATTCCTGATTGTTGCGATGACGTCAGTGTACTGAATAGAGGCCTTCGTCGTGCGAGGTGTCGGATCTTTCGCATACATCAGAACATACGGACAACCGCTCTGCGCAATGACAGAAAACATCTCAGGATCAGCTCGACCTGCGGAAACATCGTTGATCATGCGGGCCCCTTCCTGCAGGGAGGCTTTGGCAACGATCGCCTTCGTCGTATCAACGGAAATCCAAGCAGCAGGCATCTCTCGCCGGATCGCCTGCAGAGCAGGGAGCACGCGACGCAGTTCTTCGTCGACCGAAACATCCATCGATGCCGGACCCGTCGACTCGCCACCAATCTCCAGAATATCTGCACCACCATTGAGTGCCTTCTTCGCACTATCAAGAAGAACATCGATCGTGAGATGATGTCCACCGTCATAGTACGAATCCGGCGTGACATTGAGAATGGCAATGACCCCTGTCCGATGAGTCCGATGCTCCATACGCACAGAATCGCTGTCAACGCCATCGGATGCAACCACAAAGAACCGGCAATGCCTGTCACCAATGACCTGCTATACTCTCTCCATGTGGCCATTTCGGAAAAAGAAGCTCAAGGAAAGTAAGCCGCGCATCATGATGCGACGGATGATCGTGGGGTTCATCATTGGCGGAGCCATCAGCTCGATCGTTGGAAAAACCTTGCTGAGCGAGAAGAGGAAAGAACATGTAGGAGAGGATGATGAACAGTGAACGATGAGAGCGAGCATGGAAATGTGAATCAGAATGAGCAATTTTTTGGAACCACCACGTGCCTTGATTTCCAAAAAATTGCTCATTCTGATTCTTCGTTGAAGAACGTCGTCATCAAAACAGCGTCATTTCAAAGAAATCAAGGCGGGGGGTGGTTCTTTGAAATGACGCTGTTTTGACGCACTGAACATGCTCACAGAATTTCTCGCTCCACATCCGCAATCGTCTCCTTCAACTTGCCTTCCTTATTCCTGATCTGAACATCGGTAGACGGAGCGATCTCCAATTCACTGCGCATACTTGCGACCCGCCGATCGAGTTCCTCTTTCGCCATCGGCGCACGACCCTGAATGTGCCGAATGAGCTGCTCCTCATTCTCCGGCAAGATGAAGATGGTCTTCAGTTGGTACGGACCTCCGGCGACGAAGAATGGGTGTTTCCGAATGCTCTCGAACCCCTGCACATCCACCTCACGAACCACCGTTTTTCCCTGTTCGATGACCGGAATAATTTCTGAAAGCAATGTCCCGTACCGCGCTCCGTGATGCACCTGTGCATACTCGAGAAATTTTTTCTCTTCCAGCCACTGCGAAAACTCGTCGTCCGTGACGAAGTGATACAGATCGTCCCCTTCTCCCTCGCGCCGAGCCCGAGTTGTTGCGGATTTCGGGAACACGAGCTCAGGATGACCTGCCTTCAGGGACTTCAAGATCACGCTCTTGCCTACACCACTTGGACCGATGAGGAGGACAAGTTTTCCACAGTGAGACATAGGAGAAGTGTAGCACTTGCAAAAAATACAAAAAAGGTTTATACTGATGAGATTTGCTCTTTCATATCTCCCTCCCTGCTCGATCGAAATAGCAGGAGAGAGATGGGATCGTCCACCTATCCTATCTCCCTCCCTGCTCTTCGATCCTTCTCGACCGAAGAGTTCTCTCTGCCAAAAAAGCGGAGGGACCTACACAACACACACATACGGCACGCTCCAGGCCTACATGGAGCCGCGATTCCCGACGCATCGGGATGGAACAAACACCAATAGCGGTGCGGCTACCGCAACCTAAGTCGCAAGAGGTGTAGGGAGCAGAGGACGCCTGGTCGACGTTCTCTACGCTCAATTCCTCATTCCTGAGAATTGAGTTCAAGCGGGCATTCGCAAGAGTGCCCGTTTTATTGTGCCCCCACCCTTGCCTACCGGCAGGCAGGCCTAGGTACTGTTCACATATACCTTGGCTCTCAGATTCAATTTCATGCGTCTCCGCACCCCGAACGGGTGCTCCTGTGGTGGAAGTATTTCTAGAATCAAACGGAGCAGGTGCCTGCCTACCGGTAGGCAGGTTCGACCTGCGTTGACGAAGAATTGGAGTCTAAAAGTATGTGAACAGCACCTAGCCCCTCCGCCAATCCACATGTGCAGGTTCGAGCACAGGAATCAGTGTTGTATGCGAGAGTCCAGGTCCATCGGACGGCAACGAGAAAGTGGCTTGCAACATCGGCATCAGGTACGTCGGATGCTCAGGATTCTGCGGGAGGAGCATGTAGACCATCCTGGCCGAACTGTACGTTGCCTTCTCTCCTTTCGGACTCCTCGGCATGGGAGACATGCCACCCGTGAGAAAGGCTGAAGCGATACCGGAAGAAGGGAGCACGGGATACGGTGACGCAGCGAGAACATCTGACGAGAAGATCGGCATCTCCAATCCCATGGCACGATGCAACACTCGACCCACTTGCACAGAGAGTGTCGCGATACCCGACCCATCCACACTCAGCACGGGAAATGAGGAGATGCTCATGGGCCATGTGACGATCGTCTTGCTGGCCTGCCCGCTCATGGGTTTCGTCTCGATCACTTCAGGATTCCCGAGCATGCCCGTATCGAGGCCGAGTGTGTCGGCGAATGTCCGTGCAAGAGCAATTACCTCAGGATCATCCGCACGAGTGGCAGAGACAGGAGCTGGTGATGATGCTGTTCTCACCACCTTCAAGGTCCGTGAAGCAGCAGAGAAACTGACATGCAGAGCGCCGTCAACCGACGTGAAGGAGAAGGTCTCAGGCAGGAGTTGCAGTGTCTCGGGATCCATCGTTGATCCCACCCGACGAAAGAACGGAACGAAGTAGGCAGTATCGAGAGGAATCCCCTGATCACGATACAGGAGAAGTTCCTTCGGCAAGGCCGGCAGTACCGAAGCAGGAACTTCGTATGTCTTCACGGGCTTCAGCGCAACACCATTCTCATCCAGTGTTCGCGGAGAGAGGAGAGCGAGCTTGACCACACCGAACGCGAGGGGACCCAGAGCAGACGACCCAGAAGCAGATGTACTGGACTGCGACGAAGACGCGTCGTGTAACGGAACCCCTGGGCGAGGAACAAAGACGAAGAATGCGTTCATTCCCAGAGACAGGAGCAGGATCAGCATCAGCATCGGCAGGAAGAGACGACTGAAGAACGCCATGCGCTGTGAGAGGAGATTAGGCGGCATCGGAACCTGTGCGATAGGGAACAACGTAATCCTTTCTTCGCTGATAGAGGGTGATCTGCTGGCTGATCTGAGCCACCAGTGTATCAGCATGCGGGATGAAACGAAGGATCACCTCCGGTCCCTGCCCTTCCTTGAGGGCAAAATGGATCATGCCAAAACTGAAGAGGTTCAACCACTGCGTTTGTGCAACGACGTCGCCGAGATTCTCGAGATTGATCGGCGTGATGGATTTGCGGAAGAGGGACATCTGATCGACGATGATCAATTTGTCCGTGGTGAGGAAGAGGAAATCATACTTCCAATCGATGAATGCACGCACGAGAGAGAAGAAAACGAAGACGATCCATATCACGACAAAGAAAATGGTTGCCTGCAACAGCGTGAGGAGTCCGATCTGCGTGAAGTAGAGAGCCATCGCAAAGAAGAATGCTGTTTCGATGATGTCCCTGAGGATCGCAACGAGGAAGCTGAACACGTGCGGTGTCACGGTGAAGATCTCCTGCTCGCCATGTGCGAGGAAACGTTGCTTGATCTTTTCGATGTCCGTCTCCAGTGCGAAGATCTGCATACGGCAGTACTATACAGCTATGGAGGGCAGGAGATCTATCGCTGTCATCATCGGGCTTGCGATGCTGTCGCCCACGATCGTTTCGGCGATCACGCTCACGGATATCACGGGACTCTCGGAGGAAACCGCCATCCAAGGACTCGTCGATCGACGAATCATCCAGGGGTACAACAACGGAACGTTCCGACCGACAGCAACGATCAATCGTGCGGAATTTTTGAAGATCCTTATCGGGAGTCGCTTCCCGCATCAGACACCGAAGGAACTGCGCTGTTTCGCCGACCTCGAAGTGAAGATGCCACAGTGGTATGCCGCCACAGTCTGCAGTGCACGAGAACTCGGCATCGTGAGCGGTTACAGCGACGGAACGTTCCGGCCCGACAAGACGGTGAACCTCGCGGAAGCGCTGAAGATGGCGCTGCGCACATTCGGCATCGTTCCGGCGAACGATCGCACGAAGCCATGGTACGAACCCTCCATGAACGAAGCAAGAAGCAGGAGCATCCTCCTTCCGCTCCTCAAGTATCCCGAGCATCTCCTGACGCGCGCCGAGATGGCCTCGCTCACGTATGCACTGATTCTCGAAAGAGAGTCGATCGACGAACATCCTCAAATCGGTGCCCCTCTCTGCGGCAACGGGATCAAAGAAGGAATCGAGCAATGCGACCCGCCCGATCCGAACGATCAGATCGTTCGGGCGGGTGACGGCAATGCACGCTGCAGTTCGATCTGCATCCTCGTTACGGAGCCGGTGCGACGCGCATTTCTCGAACTCGATGCGCAAGCGACGGGGACTGTCTCCAATATCGCACAGGGACAGAAACACCTCGCCCTCCTGAAGTTCACCGCAACGGCGGGGAGACAGGATGCACTGCTGACGTCCCTGACATTCTCACCAACGGTGGGCTCGCTCCTGTATGCATCACACTACACCCTCGCGATGGATCGTAACGGTACGGGCCGCTACGACACGATCGTGCAGGCGGATGGAAGAGCGGACGGATCGAAGTTGGTGTTCAACTCCTTCACAGGAAATGGTGTCGTGATCCCGCAGGGACTCAGTATCCCCTTCGTGGTCATCGCCGATCTGGTTGCCACCCTTGGACCCGTGAGTCTCGGCATCAATTTCGCAACCGATGAGCCGGACTACGTGCAGGCGCAAGGTGCGATCGATGGTCTCGCACTCACCGGCATCGAAACGAATACGACCTGCACTGCTTCCGACTGTTTCATGCGTGTGAATACCACCGCGAGCAGAGACATCACGGTGATCGAACGTGGCAATCTGTGGGTGAGTGAAGATTCGACTCCGGCTGCGAACCACCTCGTGCTCGGGGGGAGCATTTCACCTCCCTTACTGCGTCTACGCCTGCACGCGGATGGAGAAGCAGTGGACGTCAAACAGATCCGCATCGACGGCATCACGAACAGCGTCGATTCGCTCCTCTTCTATCGACTCGCTGCAAACGGAGTCTCGCGTGAGCCCTTTGCAGTGGCCACGACCGGACAGTGTTCCAACCAGCCCTCCACTCGAGCATGCGCTGTGATGGGACTCTCGACGTTGCTCGTGCCACCGAATCAGGAAGTGACTCTCGCGATCGCAGCGAAGATGAAGGATGACCAACGTGGCGCTGTGAGCGGTGAACATCTGACGCTATCACTTTCAGATGCCACGAGTTCTACCGATGCAGCAATCGAAGCACGAGGCATTTCTTCGCTACAGGACCTGCAGCAGAACAACGGCAACGCCACTGCCGAGGGGGAAATCTTCATTGGTATCTCTTCCCCTGGAGGGAGCAAGCAGATCCTCGGAAGGACCTCGGACACCACACTCGCAAGCATCAGTGCCATCACGAATGCCGGGCCGATCTCGGACATCTTCATCCCCTCAGGGAATACCATCATCGGCTCGTTTCAGATTCATGCCTTTCCCCACACGAATACGAAGAACGGCTCCAATGATGTCCTCCTAAAAACCCTCATATTTTCGGTACATGCGCAGAATGTACAGATCGATCCTGCAAGCTACCGTCTCGTCACTGCGGATGACACGAGTGCCGAACTCGGCTGCGGTGCATCGGAAACGACAGGCGTCATCACCGTCTCCTGCACGAATATCGACAGTGGATCGATCCAAGGTCATCTTGCACAAGGTCAGTCGGTGACGTACACACTGAAAGCAAACGTGACGAATACGAGTCTAGCAAGTGGTAGGAGCACGCTCACGGTCGAGCTCCCGATCCTCGGTTCTAGGTCGCAAACGAATTCGGTGATCTGGAGCGACGAGGAGACAACATTCAGTTGGGTAGATACATCGATCACGAATGTAGCATCGACGGTGTACCAGACGAGGTGAAGAGGGAGGACTGAAGATTTTCACAGAAGAAGTGAATTCACTTCTTCTGTGAAAATCCGCTGCATCGAGACAGGACATCTTGTTCTTTCGGAAGAGTCGATTACACTTCGTACGTGCTCTATTCCTCTTCCCCTCTTTCTCGTATGAAGAAAACTCTTTCGCTCGTGACGGGACTCGTCCTGAGTCTCTCTGTCGTTGTCGCTTCAGCTGCAAGTATGCAGGCTGATACCATGATGAAAACTGATACGAAGATGATGAAAGCAAAAACCGGCGTCATGGTCGGTGGTGCACTCATGACACCCGATATGAACATCGTACAGAATGCGCTGAATGCGAAGACCGTCACGACCCTCGTCGCCGCCGTAAAGGCTGCTGGCCTCGTCGATACGCTCAGCGGCAAAGGACCGTTCACCGTCTTTGCACCAACGAATAATGCCTTCAAGAGGATCCCAAAGAAGACCCTTGCATCCCTTCTCCTCCCCGAGAACAAGGCGCAGCTGACGAGCATCCTGACCTACCACGTCGTCGCCGGAGCTCTGAAAGCCAGCGATCTCAAGAACGGCATGATGCTCACAACCGTCCAGGGTGCAACACTCAAGGTCAAGAAAGTTGGGCGCACCATTTGGATCAATGGGGCCAAAATTGAAATCAAAGATGTTGTGTCAAGCAACGGCGTCACGCACGTCATCAATATGGTACTAATGCCACCCAAGGAGGACGGCATGATGAAGAAAGAGGACAAGATGATGAAGGATGAGAAGATGATGAAGAGCGACACGATGATGGACAAGAAAATTGGTGTGATGGTAGGCGGTGCCCTGATGGTGCCGAACCTGAACATCGTTCAGAATGCGATGAACGCGAGTAACGTGACCACCGTTGTCGCCGCCGTGAAGGCTGCCGGCCTCGTCGATACGCTCAGCGGCAAAGGACCGTTCACGGTCTTTGCTCCGACGAACGACGCATTCAAGAAGCTCCCAGCAGGCACAGTCGAGATGCTCCTGAAGCCCGAGAATAAGGAGAAGCTCGCAGGTATCCTGACGTACCACGTTGTTGCAGGTGCCTACACGTCCAAGGATCTGAAGGACGGCATGACACTCACGACGGTTCAGGGCCAGAAGCTGACGTTCACCATGAAAGACGGGAAGTGGTGGATCAACGCTTCCGCCATGGTCGAGACAGCCGATGTCATCTCGAGCAATGGAGTCACACACGTGATCGATACCGTGCTCATGCCAAAGTAATACATTCAGCGTATGCTCGAAGGGCGGATTCTCTCCGCCCTTTTTCTTTTTCTCTCACTGCGTATGAAGTACTCGCTCTCCCCTCTCGTACTTTCTCTCTTTCTACTGAGTGCCTGTGGCGCTGCAAGTATGCCCAAGAATGACGTAGCAGAAGACATACTGAAAGAATCGGAAGTTCCTGTAGCAAGCTCTGCATCCCTAGAAAAAATGAAGCCAGAGACATCGACCGCTTCACCAAAGAACGAAGCGGAATGGAAGAAGATCCTCACACCCGACCAGTATGTGGTCTTGAGACAGGGTGGAACCGAGCAACCGTTCAGCAGTGATCTCTTGAATGAACATCGGAAAGGCACGTTCGTTACGGCGGACTGCAATGAACCGGTCTTCCGCTCGGAGCAGAAGTTCGACTCGGGCACGGGCTGGCCAAGTTTCTGGGCACCGATCACGAAGGATGCTGTGATCGAAAAAAAAGATCTATCAGCAGGTTTTGAACGTACGGAGGTCCTCAGCAAGTGCGGTGGGCACCTCGGTCATGTGTTCACCGACGGGCCGCAGCCAACGGGGCTTCGGTACTGCATGAACGGCCTCGCACTGAAATTCATTCCGGATTAGATAGAACATGTCCCAGTGATCTTCTCGTTTCCCTCGCAAGAACACCTATCTTCCTGAACACGTCTTCGAGTTCCTCTACGGTCTTCGGACAGAGGAGTTGCCAGTACGACGGATCCTGCTTTCCGACTTCATTGATACACCTGAGCTCACCACTCAGACTCGCCAGTGTCGTCGCAACGATTTGCCTCTTCGATTGCATGATCCACTCCAGAATGCGGAGGACTCCTGTCTGAACATCAACTCCATCCTTGGCTCCCGTTCTCTGTAACATCCATCGCATGTGACCTGGACTCAGCGTCCAATCATGACTATCGGCATTGGTGATGGCGGGCAGTGTGTGGGTGTCCTGATTGTCCGTGCAAAAAATAGCACCCAGGTCCCCCTCATCCGGATGCCCTCCCCACTGGAGGCAATACAAATTCCGTAGTCCTGCTTTCCTGCGCACATCGTGGGCATCCTCGTCCGCATAACCAGCAGCCTCGCAGTACACCGCAAAATCTGGAAATTCAGCTGCTATCCTCTTGAACACCTCATACTTGGGACCAGGCTGGAAGTAATTCGTACCATCATCCCGTGGATCCATGTACGTCGTTCCGTTGCAGAAGCCGAGTGCATAATCGATACGGCAGCCGTCCGCATATCCGGCAATCGGCCGGAGGGAATCGAGCACGAGTGTCATCGCTTCCTCGTAGGCATGCGGCCAGTTGATCGCGGGATGGCCCCAACGTTGGATGCGCTGAGAACCATTCACATGTTCGACAATGGCATTGACGTGTGTTGGCCACCCTTGCTCGTCGAGCAGGAAGGTGCCGCTCTTTCCCTCGTAGTGTTGCTCTCGCCAAGAGCGCAGAGTTTCTGGTGTATCGGGATCGGAACCGTACGCACGGTCTCCGATCACTCTCCCGCCGGCCGCGCGAACATCATTCGCATAGCGATGCACCTGTTTCTGCAGATGAGACTGTACGAAGAAATGAAACCGTGCTTCGTGTTGGATGCCACGATGTGCATCACCTTCAGAGAAATATTCGATTGGTTTTCTCCTCTTGTCACGATCGTCCCATTCCTGCCAAGGCCTCTGGTGCTTATCATGCAATGCCTGAAAGACAGCATAGTCGAGCGTGCGATCACCGTCTCTGAGGTGCGCATCCACAAACTGCCTGAAGCCCTCATCACCACCTTGCTCCTCAGAATGCTGAAAAGCGATGCAAAGAGCCTCAAGTTTGAATGCTCTCAGCTGAACGTGCGAGAACCTCCCCTGCTCGAAGTCTCCACTCTCCCGCATCTGCGTTCCTCTCGAGTTGATGAGATCGATGAAACACTGCGTGTGCGGTGCCTGCAAGTCCTCATCATTCATGTTAAGACCTGACACCTGAGAGAGATCTGCCATCGCAGGATTGAGCCCAAATGGTGTGCCCATGTATGGGTTCGCATGCATCGGTCCCGGATCATTGAACGGCAACGTCTCTGCCATCAGAAGTTCACCGCGCTGCACTGCCAGAGCGACGAGGCGCGTCAGATCACCGAGGCTACCCGCACCAAACCCACACCTGAGTGCGTACGCACCGTCCTCACTCAGCCCATGTCCAGAGAGCTCCGCAAGACGCTGCTCACTCACGATTGGTGCTGGGCGAACGTACTGCGGCAGGAAGCTATTCAGCATCCACGATCGCGGTTCCAAACTATGTTCAGGAACATGTGTAGGTTCTCTGATGTACTGCCGGAGCGAGAATGTTTCCGAAGAGCTCAAAGAAATTCCTGAGAAAGAGAGGAGAACATTCATACTGTATTGTTTTGTCTCCTGCAATTTTTTGCCTGTATGGAACGAAGATGCGGCTGAGAAAAAGGGAAAGACCGACGGATCTATTCAAGAAACACGGTGAGATGGACAGAAATGCGATAAGTATTGTAATATGGAAATTACTTCTTCATCATTGCCCTGAAATTTCCTTCATCTTCTCTCTCGTCATCGTGGACACCGCACCCGTTGCCGGAAGGCCGTTCTTCTTCTGGAATTCGGTGACACCAGCTCGTGTGTACGAGCCGAAGTAACCGGTCACGTCGATCGGATACAGACCGAGGGATTTCAAGAAACTCTGGAGAGTTCTCACGTCATTGCCGCGGGTGCCCTCTACAAGATCGCGTTGCAGAGAGGGTGAGGAAGGAGGAGTACTTTTAGAAGTTTGAACTGTGGAGAAGCTCGAGAGAGCACTCCTCGTCACCACATCAAAAATCCCCGTCTGAGGCAGACCATGTTTCTGCTGGACCCTCTTCACGGCCGCCTGCGTGAGTGAGCCGAAGTACCCCGTCACCTTCGCTTCGGGATACACCGAAGGATCTTTCGTGAGCATTCTCTGCAATGCCTCGATATCCGCACCTTGCATCCCAAGATGCAACTCCCGAGTCTCCACGACTTTCCCACGGATCACGTATTCTTCGATGCCTTCTGTCGGTAGCATCGAAACGAGCACAGGGGTCGAGTACGCGTGAGCAGCTACACCGTCATTGTGCGTGTAGATTGCGTAGTGGTACTTCTTGCCATTCGTGAGACTCGTATCGGTGAACGTTTCATCCCTCCCTTCGTAGACCGTCTGTCCGTCCGTTGGAGAGGTGGGGAAACTTCCCAGTTTCCGGACAATGTCGGTGTGAATGAAGGGAGAATTGAGAGAACTGGTCCATACGAAGGCAACCTCACGATCGGCAGCCTTTGCGTGCAGACTCCGCGGAGCAGGCAAACGACGACTCCCTCCGCTCTTCGAAGCATTTCCCTGTCGGCTGACTCCACTGCCATTTCCGGAAACACCGGAGCTTCCTCTTCCTATTGACGGTCCTGATTGATTTGCACTCGTTGCTCCAGCATCACTGCTCAGAGATGAAGCCGTGAGTTCCGCATGTGTCTCCTTCAGATGTGCAAGAGCAGAGCGCGAGGCACCTGATTTGATGCCGAAGTAGTACGACGTTCCCGGTTCAAGTTCGATGATCATATAGATGTGTTCCGTGTTGGTACCATTCACATGCACAATATGCTCCACTCCTTCGCGCGCCGGAGTTGCCGCTTCAAAATTGAACTGCGTGATCGGAGAGAGAGAGGTACGGATATCGTAGAATTCGGTCCCTGCCGTATCATCGAACGGTACGATCCACGAGAGTGTGATCGAGGTATTTGTGATCTGTGAAACGACCGGTGTGCTCATCGCTCCGGAAGCATAGGGAGCCACCTGTGTATGGAACGTATGGTCGATGGAGATCGCAGTGTTGCCAGCGCTATCTTTCGACTGCACGGTGAAGTGATACGTCGTATCGGGGAAGAGGCCCGAGATCGTCTCGGAATGACTCGTCGCAGGAGTGCTCTCCAAATCGGTATAGACACCGTAGGCGGTCGTCTCACCATACTGAATACGCGTGTCTGATGCATCATCGGTCGTCCAGCTGACGGTTGCGCTGCTCGTGCCGATGTTCGTCACGGAGATACCGGAGAGAACCGGAGCACTTCGGTCGGTCGGAAGCTCGAGTGTTGTGAACACCTCGTCACTGGACACGACGTGATTTCCGCTCACATCGATCGATTTCACGCGGTAATGGTACGTCGTATCGGGAGTGAGTCCGGTGAGCAGAGTCTCGTGTGTCAGGCTGAGAGAAGCATCAAGCGTTGAATTCGAGCCATACGACGAAGTGAGACCGTACTCCACTTGAGCACTGGTAGGCACAGAAACAACCCAGCGGATCAGTGCCGATGAAGCTGTCAGCGCAGACGTTTCGATTTCCCCGATCGAAGGAAGTGTGATCGATGATCCTCCGACTGAGACCGCACTCGTCGTAAACGTATGATCGTCGCTCAGAGTCAGCCGTCCTCCCGCATCAGTCGTTCTGATGCGATAGTGGTACGTCGTTCCGGCTTCCAGATCACTGAGCACAACAACATGAGCGGTTGCAAACGATGTAGCAAGCGTGGACTCCAAACCGTAGGTATCGCTCACACCGTATTCGACCTGCGAATCGGCAAGCTTATCGGTCATCCAGCCAATGGTGGCAGCAGAAGTTGTTTCAGCACTGACCGTCACATGGGAAATCGTGGGATGTGACGCTAGGCTCAGGGTCGTCTGGGGGGCAGCGAGTGTCCTGAAGGTCTGATCATCGGAGACAACGAGACTGCCCGCAGCATCTCTGGATTTGACGCGGTAATGATAGGTCGTTTCGGGACTGAGATTTCTTAGGAGTTCAGCATGAGCGAGACCGAGGGAGGTATCGATCGTCGAATGAGAACCATAGCTCGTCGTGAGTCCGTACTCGATCTGCGAATCCGCAAGAGTCGATGTCGTCCAGACGAGGAGTGCCGATGACGAGGTGAGTGCAGTGGCTTGAATCTCAGACACCGCAAGCGGCACGCTCACGGTCGAGGAAACACTCGATGACGGTTCGACGGTCACGGTCAGGCTTTCGGTGGTGAACGTATCGTCTCCGGAAGAGGTCGTCTGCCCAGCAGTGTTCGTCGTTACAATCCGATAGTGATATTCGGTTCCTGCGATGAGATTCGAGATGGTGACCGTGTGAGTCAAACCGAAACTCACATCGAGCGTCGTCGATGAACCGTACGAGCTCGTCAGTCCATACTCGACTTGCGAATCGGCAATGACATCGGTCGTCCAGAGGACGGTGAGACCCGTCGGTGTGACGGAGACGACATTCTGCGTGAGAATGATGGGAGGAGTATCGACGACGATCGGTGCGGAAACGGTCGTGAAGACATGATCCTCGGAGATCGTCACATTCCCTGCCGTGTCTTTGGACTTCACGCGGAAGTGGTAGGCCGTCCCCGGCTGTAAGTTCGTGAGAGTCTGGATATGTGCAGTACCCAGCGTAACGTTGAGGGTGGTTTGGAAGCCATACGCATCTGCGAGGCCGTACTCGATCTGGCTGTCTGCTATTTCATCCGTCGTCCAGGCAATCACAGCACCAATCGGCGTGATGGAACTGATGGTCACGTTAGAGATGATGGGGCCATAGGCATCAGGGTTGGCAATGAGTACGGGATCTGGCTCATCAGATACTGGAGCGTCTGCCGTGGTGATGGGATCAGTGAGAATATCTGTCTGCGTTGTCTCCGTGGTGATGACATCGACACTGGCGGCCGACGAAGACGAGCCTGTCGTAACAGTCGTCGAAGTACTCACCGAAGGAGTCGGCGTGCTCGGGGAAAGTTGTGCCTCCACAAGAGGACTTGAAGAAATATTGATCGTCAAAAGAAGGTACCAAGCGAGCACTCTTCTGCTATGCATGTTGGAAGGGAGAATGAGCGCCCATCGTCCAAGAATTGAGTGTGGCAGGCAATATTCTGGGCTGTCTTCATAAAGAGTAAGCGGTCATATTATTACATAGTCACGTATAGTACACGTGGCTTAGAGCGTCGCATACAGAATGGCCGCCGTGGTCCAGATCGAGACGAGATAGTACCCCGCTTCCAGAGACATGTGGCCAATTCGCTTGCCGCTCCATGCGTAACTATTGACGATCGTGAGCGCCGTGAATGGGAGCCAGAGAATCGTCGCGATGAGGAGTACCTGACCAATGGAATCGGGCTGCATGATTTCGAACATTCTTCCGAGTACGGCCGACTGCACGAAGACCGCCACGATGCTCGCAGAGATACCAGGGAGCATCATCGAGAATTTCATGTCCTCTTTCTTCGGTTTTGTGATGTTGTTGTAGGCCATCCACTGCGCACCGAAGAGCGGACCGTACCAGATGAATCCGAGAACGAACGATGCGAGGATCGAAAGGACGATGCTCATGACGTGCGTATCGATGTAGCTTGTAAGAGCAAGGAGATGGGTCATAGAAAAAGCGGGAAGCACGCTCTCGATTCTAGAGGAATCGGAATTGAGTTACTATAGACGCATGCAAACCATCACTCCTTTCCTCTGGTTCGATACGCAGGCTGAAGAAGCCATGCGTTTTTATGTATCCGTCTTCAAGAAGTCGAAAACCATTGGTATCTCGCACTACAGCGAAGGCGCTCCCGCACCGGCAGGATCGGTGATGACCGCAACATTCGAGCTCGAGGATTTGACGTTCACCGCCCTTAATGGCGGCCCCGTGCATGCAGGATTCACGCAGGCGATTTCGTTCTTCGTGAATTGTGACAGCGCCGAAGAAGTGAATGAACTCTGGGCAAAGTTATCGGAGAGCGGCACGGTGATGATGGAACTCGACGAGTATCCATTCAGCAAGCGCTACGGATGGACCCAGGACAAATTCGGCGTGTCGTGGCAGATCATCCTCAGGCCGACTGCCGAGATTGCCCAGAAAATTGTTCCATGCTTGCTCTTCGTTGGTAAGAAGTACGGAAAGGCCGAGGAAGCGATCAAGCTCTACACGTCGGTCTTTCCAAAAGCATCGATTTCGATGATGCAGAAAGCAGGGAAAGGAGGACCCGAACCGGAGGGCGCTGTGCAGTTCTCATTGATCAAACTTTTTGATCAAACTTTTGCCCTCATGGAAGGGATGGGGAACCACAAATTTGACTTCACACCAGCCACCTCATTCCTCGTGTCGTGTGAGACACAGGAGGAAGTCGACACCTACTGGAATGCACTCACGAGAGACGGTGGTCAGGAGGTCCAGTGCGGCTGGCTCACCGACAAGTTCGGCGTGTCGTGGCAGATTATTCCGAAGGCGTTGATGGCATTCATCAGTGATCCTGATCCTATCAAAGCAGGGCGCGCGATGCAGGCAATGATGACGATGAAGAAAATCGAAATTGCGGAGTTGCAGAAAGCGTACGACGGTTAGGTGCTGACGCGGGACGTACAGGCGGTGTACCATGATCCCCTTTTCTATGGATCAACCATCTACCAATGGCTCCATTTGGGGCAGGGTTCCCATCGATCCCCAACCGACACTTGAGAGTGATATCCGTGCGAAGATTCTCGTGATCGGCGCGGGAGGGAGCGGTCTTGCTGCCGTCGATGAGGCACTGAGTCTCGGCGAGAAGGACATCGTGTGCATCGATGCAGGACGCATTGCCAGTGGTGCCGCTGGGAAGAACGGCGGACTGCTCCTCGCTGGGCTTGCCGATCCATATCACACCGTCTCGAAGTTCATCGGTCGCGAGCGTGCGAGACAGGCGTATGACATGACCGAGAGGGAGATCGACCGGATGCTGGTGGAGACGCATGACTGCGTCCGAAGGACAGGATCACTTCGCATCGAAACGACACCGCCACTGCTTGATGATTGCCGAGCGCACATGCAGGCTCTCATCGATGATGGATTTCATGTCGATCGGTACGAGGGTCCTGAGGGAACAGGGCTCCTTCTTCCAAACGATGCCGTCTTCCATCCGGTGGAGCACTGCAAGCAGAAAGTTGCGCAAGTTCTTCAGGGTGGAGCGATGCTCTTTGAGCATACGAAAGCACGGGAGATTGAATCTGGAAGAGTCGTCACCTCCGGCGGGACGATCCATTGTGAGCACATCATCGCAGCCGTCGATGGGAAGCTGGATCTCCTCTTTCCGGAGCTGAAAGAAGAAATCACTCCCTACCGTCTTCAGATGGCAGCCACGGAGCAAGCTCCGCTACGTTTCAGGAGACCAATCTACTGGAATGATGGTTACAACTATCTTCAACAGCTGGAGGATGGATCCTTTGCAGTTGGCGGCGGTCGGGACGAGCATGGTGCAGCCGAGATCACCCACTGCGATGACACGACAGAACCAGTGCAGGACCACATACGAGGATTGCTCTCGGAATTGGGGATCGATCAGGAGATCACGCACCGCTGGGCAGCAGTCGTCTCCTACACGAAAAACGGTCTGCCGATTGCAAGAGAGGTGAGGCACAAGGTCATCGCACTCGGTGCGTACTGCGGAACAGGGAATGTGATGGGACGGATTCTTGGGAGAGCCGCTGTGCATGCTTCTCTGAGACGGGACTTTTCGACGATCGATCTGTTCACGAAGGATCCTAGCTCCTGATGCAATGCGTGCCAATGGCAAGAAAGTTTGGAGGAACGGATGGCGGCGTTTCACCGCGATACTCTCGAGCGAAGTCGAACCATGACAAACAAAATACCCGCCGTCGCTTACGCGAGGGACGGGTGGGTTTAACGCTTATAGTATACGGTCGTTTCCTGTGCTAATCAACCAAAAACTATTGGCTGGGGCTGGTGGATGATTTTCGATCAATGAATATGGTTAGGCTCTCCCCTAGGAGAATCTCCTCTAAGATTCTCTTATGCAGCTTCGGTACGCCAAAATCTCGACATTCAAAATCAGAAAAATTCTGAAGTGCTTTTCTGAAGACCTTCCCGCAAGCA
>JAHFJR010000018.1 GCA_023245775.1 Candidatus Peribacteria bacterium
ATCGCTGGCATCTGAGTCCCAAAAATGCCCTCAATGTGTGGCAGAGCATTCCATTTGATCTCGAGAAGAAGCTCGGGGCTCCACTGCAGCCCGGTCTCTACGTCCTTGGTCTCACGTCAGCTGATACTGCTCCCGATCAACGCATCTTCGCCGTCACGAATATGGGCATCACGCTCAAGTATTCGGGGAATCGTGTGCTTGCATGGGTGACGGATCTGCAGACAGGTGATCCAACCGTTGGCGCGATTGTTGAGGTGAAAACATTGGATGGAAAGACGGCAGTCTCGGGCAAGACGGACAAGGATGGCTTCTTCGAATCGAACATCGATATCGCTACGTTTGTTGCGGGTCAGTCCAATCGATGGCAACCAGAATTTTGGGTGATCGCACGAAAGGACGATGATCTCGCGTTCGTCGGGAGCGACTGGAATGCAGGCCTGCAACCGTACGATTTCGACGGCATCTCCCAGGATCAGCGCACGCCCGAGTCCGCAAAGGTTCGCCTCTACTCAACGATCTTCACCGAGCGACCCATCTATCGAGTTGGGGATACCGTTTTCATCAAGGGTATTGTGCGTTTCCTCGACTGGAACGGGACAATGGTGATGCCGACTTCTCAGTCGGTATCGATGACCGTGAATGACTCGAATGGAAAAGTGATCGAACAGAAGACACTGAAGATATCACCGTTTGGCGGCTTCGATACTTCGCTTCCTCTCGATGCGGACGCACCGCTTGGTTACTACAGTATCTCCGCCTCGCTCGTCCCTGATGACGAGACAGGGCAGCAGTCTGCCTACGGCGGATTCCAAGTGCTCGCCTATAGGAAGCCCGAGTACCGTGTCTCTGTGACGCCTGAGGTCACCGAGTATTTCAATCGGCAGACGGTGAAGGCGGAGATTGCTGGTTCGTACTACTTCGGAGCTCCGATGGACGGGGCACACCTCGAGTGGAGAGCGATCAGCACGGACTACTACTTCAACAAGTTCACCGATGGTTGGTACTCCTTCGCGGCGGAGAACAACTGGTGTTGGCGCAACTGCGCACTCTCGAGTGGTGTCGTGACTCAGGGCAAAGGAACTCTGGATGAAGCTGGAAAGCTGTCGATTCACTTTCCAGCGGTCATCGATGACAAGAACATCAGTCAAGTCTTCACGATCGAGGCTGATGTCACGGACAAGAACAATCAGGTTGTCAGTGCTCGTGGAGACATCCTCGTACACAAATCCAAGGTCTACGTTGGAGTCAAGGCAGATGATTCTTTTGTGTCGATCGGACAGAAGGCGCGTGTGAGCCTCGTGACATTGAAACCTGATGGCTCGCCCTCACTCCATCAGCAGGTGACACTCAGTCTCTTCTCACGCACGTGGAATACAATCAAGCAGAAGGGAGTGGATGCCGAGTACTACTATGACAACCAGCCAGTGGATACACTCGTTCGTACGGTGAATGTGCAGACGGATGAACGCGGCAGACTGTCGACGTCTCTCCTCCTCGAGGCAGGAGGCGAATACCGTGTCATGGTCGCAACAAAGGATTCCGATGGACTCGAGTCGAAGGCAGGAACGAGTCTCTACGCGTGGTCCGATACGTACGTGAACTGGCCGCACTCGAATACTGATCGCCTCGAGATCGTCGCCGATAAGCCACTCTATCGCGTCGGTGACACTGCGAAGCTGCTCGTCAAAACTCCGTACCAAGGGAAGGGCGTGAAGGCACTCGTCACCGTCGAGCGTGAGAATGTGATCACGAAGAACGTTGTCGATGTCACGAGTAACGCCTTGCCGATCGAGGTTCCGGTCACGGATGATCTCGTGCCGACGGCGTACGTCTCCGTCGTCGTCTTCAAGCCGCGACTCGGAGAGACGTTCAATGAGTATGGCCTCGACACCGGTGCTCCTGCTTTCAAAATTGGCTACACGAAGCTGTCGATCGATACGACTGCTCGGAGACTCTCGGTTGCGATCAGAACGGACAAGGAGAAGTATCTGCCGGGCGAGACAGTGACGGCGACGCTGGAAACGACTGATCCAAACGGGAAGCCCGTCCCTGCTGAGGTATCGCTCGGTGTGGTGGATCTCAGCCTCCTAGACCTTGCAGGTTTTTCGATGCCTGATCTCGTGATGACGTTCTACAGTGATCGCGGTCTCGGTGTGTCGACTGCCAACATGCTCACGTACTTGATGGAGAGATTCAAACCAGGATCTAAGGGAGGTGGGGGCGGCGATGGAGAGAGCCGCGCTCGGGGAACGTTCCGTGATACTGCCTTCTGGAATGCGACGATTGTGACGGACGACACGGGGAGGGCAACGGTCACATTCGTCCTTCCAGATAACCTCACGACGTGGCATCTCCTTGCTCTCGGTTCGACGAAGACGCACCTCTTTGGAGGACAGCAGAAGACGATTCTCGAGACGAAGAAGGTGATCCTTCGTCCAGTACGACCACGTTTTGCTGTGATCGGAGATAGGATCCAACTCGGTGCCATTGTGCAGAATCATCTCGAGGACAAGCATACCTTCACCGTGACACTCGATGGTTCGGGATTTCTCCTGAGGGGCTCTTCTCACCAGACGGTGACGGTCAAGCAGGGGGGCAATGCGAAGGTGCTGTTCCCCGTGACGATCCTCGATGGCGAGCAGGCGAGCATGCATTTCGTTGCGACGACTGGCAGCGCGAGGGATGAGATCACCGAGACCATCCCTCTCTTCCGTTTCGGTGTGTCGCAGACGAATGCCCTCGCGGGCTCCACGGAGACGACGGAGACAGAGCGTGTCGTTACGCCATCTGAGCAAGATGCAGCTGATGGAGTGCTCTCTCTGTCGATGGCTCCTTCCATCGCGATCTACCTCGCATCGGGTCTCGAGTACCTCGCGAAGTACCCGTACGGTTGCATCGAGCAGACGGTCTCCTCATTCCTGCCCAATGTGATCCTGAAGCAGCTGCAAGCCTTTGACGCTTTCCGCATTGTCGACGATGCGACACTCGAGAAGAACGTTCGTTCAGGACTCGAAAAAATCTATGTGCAGCAGCAAGGCAATGGAGGTTTTGGATACTGGAAGGACAGCTTCCAGACGTATCCTCGTCTCACGGCCTACGTTCTCTATGCTCTGACACTTGCCAAGAATGCTGGATACTCAGTGGATGCAGGGGTCGTGGATCGCGCCCGTACGTATCTGGAGGATGCATTGCATGCGACGAAACAGGTCGGCGAGATCACAGATCCTGCAACGCGTGCTTATATCCTGTACGTGCTTGCAGAAGATGGCACGACGGACATCGCGCTCCTGAATAATCTCATGAAGCAGAAGGGCGTCTTGCCGATCTACGCACGAGCCTCTCTCGCGATGGCGTATGACAAGGCGGGGACGAATGCTGCGAGGAAGAATGCGAAGCTCCTCCTCGCTGATCTTCTCTCCCATGCGCAGGTCGATGCGCGCGGGGCTGAGTTCCAGGAAGAAGCATCGGCAAATGGTGGCATCTCGATGAATACGAACGATCGAACGACTGCCATCGCACTGCAGGCACTGCTCCGGATCGACCCGGAGAATCCTCTCGTGAGTAAGGTGATGCGCGGCCTGCTCGCCTCGCGTGAGAACGGTCACTGGGATACGACGCAGTCGACGGCTGCATCCTTGCTGTCCCTCATTGCCTACATGCGTCAGACCAACGAATTAGCCTACGATTTCCATGCAGCAGTAGCGATCGACGGAAGGAAGACTCTCGAGCATGCGTACCGCAAGCATTCGCCGCTCGTGCCAACGTTGAAAGATGTGCCATTCAGTGCCCTCGAACGTGGCAAGACAGCGAGTGTTCAGTTTGGAAAGGAAGGAGTGGGCACACTCTACTACGATCTCGCTCTTTCCTATTTTTACACACCCGATGTCATCGAGCCCACCGAACAGGGGATCGGCATCACGCGCGAGATCGAGCCCATGGTGAAAGGTGAAAAAGGTCTGAAGGCCGGTAGCACCTATAGGGTGACCCTGACGGTGACGGTCCCTGAGACGCGCCACTTCGTCGCAGTAGAATCTCCTCTCCCGGCTGGCATGGAAGCCATCGACCTCAGTCTGTCGACGTCCCAGCAGGGTCTCTATCAGAACACACTCAATCAAGGTGATGCGACGAGTGACTGGTGGCATGTGCATCCTTTCTCGCACCAAGAGTTCCGAGATGATCGCGTCTTCCTCTTCGCGGATGAACTGGTTCCGGGTGTGTACACGTACGACTATCTCGTGCGAGCCACGACCAGCGGCACCTTCCGCGAGCGCCCAGCGAAGGTATGGGAAATGTACTTCCCCGAGACGTTTGGTCAGACGAGCGGCGGATGGATCACGATTGGCGCATGAAGCTCTGTACGCTCGCTGTTGGCATCATCGTTCTCTCTCTCGTCGTACTCATCGCTTGGGTCTGGCCTCTACCTGATTCACTCCTCCGTGTTCAGGTGTCAACGACGAGGATCCTCGACCGACAGGGTGTCCTCCTCTATGACCAGCGATCCGGAGGCCTGCAACGACATCTTTCTCATGTCGAGATTCCTCGAAACGTTCTCACAGCACTCATTGCTACTGAGGACCGCACGTTCCAGACAAATCCAGGAATCAGTCTCCGAGGGATTGTGCGTGCACTCTCTCATGATCTCCTTGCCAGACGAGCGCTCGAAGGCGGTAGCGGCATCACTCAGCAATATGTACGTCTGCAACTGCAGCCCATTCGTCGAACGATTCTCTACAAAATCTACGAGGCCTGGCTCGCGCTGAAAGTAACGTCGAGATTCTCGAAGGACGACATCGTGGACCTGTACCTCAATCATGCGTACTTCGGACAGCAGTCCTACGGGATTGCCGCTGCTGCGATGACGTACTTCGGAAAGAACCCGAGCGAACTCTCACTCTCCGAGTGTGCACTCCTCGTTGGTCTCCTCAACGCGCCAACAGCACTGAACCCCTTCAAGGATTTGCCCTCAGCCACAGAGCGTCGCAATCTGGTGCTCCGCTCCATGCTCTCCGTTGGTTCCCTCACTTCTGAAGAATATGACGAGGCTCTGCAGGAACCGGTTCATCTGTCGCATGGGAGGATTCCGATCAGAGCTCCACACTTTGTGATGTGGCAACTGGCAACGAGAGAGGCCGAGTGGAGTGGCGCAGATGACGTCAGAACGACTCTCGATACGTCATTGCAGTCAGAGGTTGAGCAGATCGTTACGAATCAGCTGCAGAAGATCGCAGGGCGTTCTGTCACGAGTGCAGCAGTCGTGGTGCTCGATGCGATCACCGGCGACGTGCTCAGCATGGTGGGTTCTGGGGATTACTTTGATGCGGAGCATGACGGACAGGTCAACGTTACTCTCTCTGCGAGGCAGCCGGGCTCTGCGATCAAGCCATTCACCTACGCGTTAGCCCTCGAGGATGGCATGACGCCGGCGAGTACGGTCGCTGATGTCGAGAGCGAATTTCTGACGAAGGAAGGCACCTCGTACACGCCCAGAAATTTCGATTACGCATACCACGGCTTGGTGCGTCTGAGAGAAGCCCTTGGCAACTCGTACAACATTGCAGCGATCAAAGTGCTGCAGCGAGTCGGTGTCCAAAGGCTCCTCGGTTTTCTCCAGCAGCTTGGACTCTCGACGCTGACCGATGCGCCGGATCACTACGGACTGGCACTGACTCTTGGTGACAGCGATGTGAAACTCCTCGAACTTGCACGCGCGTATGCCGTCTTCGCACGAGGTGGCAGGACGCTCTCGCTTCGGACGCTGCTCTCCGATCGGATCGAAAGTGGGCAACAGCTTCTCGACCCCGCAGTCGCGTGGCTGATTGCCGATATGCTGAGTGACAACGACGCGCGCTCTGCTGAGTTTGGCAGAGATTCTCCGCTTGCATTCCCGTTCCCTGTAGCGGCAAAAACAGGCACAACGAGAAACTCTCGAGACAACTGGACGATCGGATTTACACCGAACCGCATCGTGGGAGTTTGGGTCGGCAATGCAGACAACACACCCATGCGTGGCACATCCGGAATCACAGGAGCAGCGCCGATCTTCCACGATGTCCTCCTTGCATCTCTTCGAGGGAAACCTCATGAGCAGTTCGTACGTCCTGCAGGCATCGTCGATCGCGAGATCTGTCGGTTGTCAGGGAAATTGATGACATCGGATTGTCCTGCTTCCCTCATCGAGCACTTCATCGAGGGGACTGAGCCGAAGGAGAAGGATGATCTGTTCATGGCCATTCCGATCGATCGACGTAACGGACTGCTTGCAGGCAGCGGGTGCGATCCCTCGTTCACAGAACAGCGCGCGTTTGCCGTGTTTCCTCCCGAGGTGAGGGCATGGGCGAGAGACAATGGTTGGCCGCTCGTGCCTACGACTGCTTCACCTCTCTGTCGTGGTGGATCCGTGAGCTCATCTTCAGTCGGGCAGAGGAATTGGTTGACCATCACCTCACCCAGTGATGGCGCGAGCTACAGACTCGACCCTCTGATTCCAGATGCAGATGAGAAGATCCGATTCGATGCGCGTGCCAATGATTCTGTAGAGAGCATCGAGTGGCGAGTCGATGGTTCTCCTGTCGGCTCGGGTTACGCAGCGGATTTCCGCCTCTACTGGAGACCGCATCCAGGATTGTTTCAGATCGAAGCGAGGTCGCAGGAGCAATCGGACAGGGTGAGAATTGAGATCAGAAGATAGGGGAATTCTCCTTGTCTATTTTCGTTGTTTTTGGCTTACCTCTGTGCTATACTAGAGAACATAGACACACATATGCCTCGGTCCATCTTGATTCTCGGCGGCGGTTTCGCAGGAGTCCAGGCTGCACTCTCCCTTGCAAGGAAGAAGGGTTTGGATGCATCGGTTCGATTGATCGATCCGAAGACGTACTTCGAGTACCACGCAGCGCTCTATCGATTCGTGACGGGAAAATCTCCGATGGAAACGTGTCTCCCGTACCGAGACATTTTTGACGGAACCGACGTCGATGTGGTGCGAGATCGCGTCGTCAAGATCAATCTTGATGCGAAGAAGGTCGAGGGAGTCTCGGGATCGCATTACCAGTACGACACACTTCTTCTTGCGCTTGGAAGCGAGACGTCATACTTCGGTATTCAAGGGATTCAGCAGTACTCGTATGGCATGAAGTCGGCCGACGAAGCACTGAAACTAACAATGCACATCGATGCAGTCTTCGCGAGTGCTGTTGCAGCTTCAAGCGAGAATCAGACACCTCTCCTGCATCTTGTGATCGTCGGAGGTGGGGCAAGTGGCGTCGAACTTGCGGCAGAACTGGCGTGTTATACGAAGATTCTTGCAGGAAAACACCGATTGGATTCTTCGTTTGTAACGATCGATCTCATCGAGGCGATGCATCGGCTCCTGCCGATGCTCCCTGAGGCAGCTTCTGCAATTGTCGAACGTCGCTTGCGATTCCTCGGTGTGAATATTCTGCTGAACCGTTCCCTCGTGCGAGAGGAAGTCGAGGATGTTTTTCTCAAAGACATGCAGATGAAGACGAAGACGGTCGTGTGGACCGCAGGTATGCGTGGAAATTCGCTCGTCGAGAAAACAGCGGGGCTCGTCCTCGATCACAAAGGCCGCATCGAAGTGGACGAGCTGCTCCGAGCAAAAGGGAATGCCGATGTCTACGTTCTCGGTGATCTCGCTGCAACGAAGCAGAGTGGCATGGCTCAGACCGCGCTGTATGATGGAGCGTTCGTTGCCGATGTGATCTCGGCGGACCACCGTGGCGCGTCGCGCCCTACGTACAAGCCAAAACAACCTGTCTATGCGATTCCTGTTGGCCCTAGGTGGGCCATCGTCATCCGGGGCCCATGGACCTTCACGGGGTACACCGGATGGATCCTTCGTCGACTGCTCGATCTGAGAGTGTTCATGACGCTGCTGCCCCTTCGAAAAGCTTGGCGGGCATTCAGATGCATCTGAGGTAGAATGGGGGCTCTATGCATCGCTACTTGGCCATCTGCCTTCTCTTCTTCAGTGTCACATGCTTGGTGTACGGTGCCTCTCTTCACAATCAATTTGTCGATTGGGATGATCATTCGCTGATCGTCGACAATCCCATCGTGTCTTCCATCACGCCCTACACGATCGCTCGGGCATTCACATCGTACGATCCGGAATTGTATATCCCCCTGACGTTCCTCTCGTATCAAACCGATCATGCATGGGGTGGCTTCGATCCATTCATGTACCACGTCACGAATCTCGTCCTGCACACGTTGAATGCGCTTCTTGTTACGTGGTTCCTGTTCCTGCTCCTTGGAAATGGATGGCTTTGCATCGCACTGGGAATGCTCTTCGCGGTGCATCCTCTCAATACCGAAGCGGTAGCGTGGGCCTCTGCCAGGAAGGATGTCCTCTCGACATTCTTCTTCCTAGCTTCGCTTCTTGCCTACCTGCGTGCGATCGACCGAGATCATCCTCGTCTCTTCATCGCTTCTCTCCTGCTGTTCGTTCTTGGTCTTCTCTCCAAGGTCATGATTGTCACGTTGCCCATCCTCCTCGTCCTTCTCGATGCAGCTCGAGGAAGAACGTTCACGAAGGAGGTCTGGCTGCAGAAGGTGCCGTTTTTTTTCTTCGCATGCATCTTTGGTTTCATCGGTCTCTTTGGAAAATCGCAAATCTTCGTTGCCTCCACGTTCTGGCAAAAAGTACTCATGGCCTGTAAGAGTACAATGTTTTATCTTCAAAAATTCTTCTGGCCGACGAAGCTGTCGGTTCTCTACCCGTACACGAACAGGATGACGGTGTGGTCCACTGATTTTGCTGTGCCTCTTGTCCTCACCATCCTCTTCCTCGTGGCAGCTCTCTGGCTATGGAAACACTATCGGTTGATCTCCTTCGGTCTCTTCTTCTACTTCATCACGCTCCTGCCGACCTTCATCAACTTCGCAAAGGGGGGCAGTGTCTACTTCGCTTCGGATCGGTACGCGTACGTGCCCATGGTCGGTCTGCTGCTCGCGCTCGGTGCTCTGGTGCAACACCATGTGCAGACTGCAACGAGACAGCTGCGCAGGAAGGCCATTCCCTGTGTGATCTTCGTGCTTCTCCTCGCGAGCTTCCTCTCTTTCCAACAAGCGAAGACGTGGAGGGATTCCTTCCGGCTCTTCGAGCAGGTCATCGCCTACTATCCACAGTCCAATGCTGCGCACAATAATATTGGGATGGTGTATCTCGACCACGCGAGAACAGACGAGGCGATTGCCTCCTTCGAGAGAGCGATCGCCCTGAAGCCCGACCCGAGGACATCCATCAATCTCGCCGCCGCGAAGGCGCAGAAGGGACTGTACGACGAAGCTTTGGAGATGTTCCACCAGGTCATTGATGCAGATCCACCTTCTGCTGCCGAGGCGTACTACGGCATCGGCAATGTGTATCAGAGGCAGGGGAAACTTCTTGAAGCAGTTGCCCAGTACCAGAGAGCGATCACAGTCGATCCATCTCTGACGAATGCGTACAACAATCTTGGGGGTGTCTATCTGCAATTGGAGGATTGGAATGCTGCGATCCAGGCATTCGAGAAGACGCTGGAGCTGAATCCTCGGTTCGCTGCAGCTGCCTACAACGCAGCTCATGCGTACACGATGGTGCATCAGAATGAGAGGGCGGAGACACTCTTTCAGAGAGCGATCGCACTGAATCCAGGTGATGCGGATGCACCTGCAAATCTCGCTCAGCTTCTCTATGCTCAGCAGAGAATTGACGAGGCTGCAGCACTGCTTAGACAGTCACTGTCGATCGATCAGAGCAATCCGACGGCTCTTGATCTTCTCCTTCGCATGAAGCGTGATGGATATGTGCGGTGATCTCCGTCACAGTGAGGCATCCCTCAGTCGCTCTGTCCATCGGTCAATGTCCTCTGAAGTTCCTGTTGCGCGGGCAAGATCGACGTGAGCCTGCAGTGTCTCGACGGATACAGGATTCCACCTGAGCGCCTCGTCGAGCTGCTTCTCGGCTTCGTGATCCATGTGCTTCTCAAGCAAAAGTCGTGCGAGGTGCACGCGTGCGGTGACGTACGAAGGGTCAGAAGCGATTGCCTTGCGATACCAGTTCTCGGCAGATGCTGTTGCCCCATTGTGCTCATCGAGAAATCCAAGGTAGTACATCGCAGACGCAAGCTCCTCGTTCTTCTGGAGTGCCAGCTGAAATTGTTCCCGCGCCTCTGCAACCTGTCCTGCCGCGGAGTAGATGAGTCCTGCTTCGATATTGAGTGCAGGATGATTGCTGACTCTTGCGCCCTCATGGACGAGTGCGAAGGCTTCGGGCAGTTGGTTCCTGTCTCGAAAAATGTTCGCGAGTGCTGTGCGAGCAGATACCGATTCGGGATATAGCTCGATCGATCTGCCAAACAACGAATCTGGCGTGTCCCACACACGTGTTTGCGCCATCGATCCGATCGACAGCAGGAGAAGAAGTGCAACGATGGCAATCGATGCCGTTCTTGTTCGGATGGAGAGGATGCACGTGAGCTCAGAAATGATCGCATACCCTGCCAGGAGCAAACCGATCTCAGGAAGATACGCGTAGCGATCAACAGCGAAGAAGATCAGATCCCCCTTGTGAAAATTGAGGAACGTCGGTGAGAGCGTGATGAAATAGAACAGAATGCCGAAGGACAAAAGCGGTCGTCTGTTTCTCTGCCAAACAGCGGAGACAAGGAGAGCAACCGTGCACACTGCAGAAAAAAAGAACGTTGGTTGCAGGAGAGAAATCGTTTCCTGATACGGATAGATGACGGTGAGATTCATGGGCATCAGAAACTTCATGATGTAGAACGCCGCGCTCTTCTGAGCCATGACGATGGTCTCCCAGAGTGTGGAGGACGCGAGGATCTGCTGCTTGCCAGAGGAGGCAATCCAGACGAAGAGTGCAGAGAGTGCAGAGGCACCAATGAGGCTGATGATCTGAGCCTGTCGTGTCCTCTTGGAATCTCCAAAGACGAAGACAGAGAGCAGGAGAACTGCGGGGAGAGTCACTGCAAGAGCCTTCGAGAGGAGTGCTGAGAGAAGAGAGAGCAATGCGCAGATCATGAGGATGCTGCGTGACCGCGAGGCGTCATGCCATGCTTGGACACTGATCAGTGTCAGGAGTACGAAGAAGGTGCACAGCAAATCCTTCCGGCCCGCTGCCCAGACGACAGCCTCGGTATTGAGCGGATGCACAGCAAAAATGAGTGCTGCTGTAAGCGCGCCGCGTCTGCTCTTTGTCCACTGCAGGAAAACCATTGCAACGAGCACTGCATTCGTCGAATGCAACAGGAGATTCGTGGCATGGAAGAGGAAGGGCATCCCATGTCCGAGCACCCAGTTCACTTGGAAGGACAGGAGCGTGAAGGGAATGTACAGCTCAGGATCGAAGGTGGTGAACGCAAGCTTGATTCTCCAGAAATCCATGCCATGCACGATGGGATTATTGACGATCAGAAACGCGTCATCGATCGCCGCGAAGTCCTGGAACAGGGATCTGCCAAAGGCGATCCATGGCAGCAGAAAGACGACGGCGAGGCCAAGCCTAAACCACTGTGTTCGTAGAAAGTGTGCACAAGGCATTTGGAGAGAGAATACTCTGGTACGATCTGAGAATGAACACGAGAGAGACAGCGTTTCCGCGCACATATCTGCTTGCCATTGGCGTGTGTATTGCTGCTGCCGTCTTCTTTGTGTACAGCTCATCACTTCGAAATGGCTTCATCAATCTGGATGATCCCCCTCTCATCGAGAACAATCAGACCATCCGCGGTATGAGCGCAGCGCACGTCAGATCTGCATTCACCTCGTACGATCCAGAGTTATATATTCCTGTGACGCTGCTTTCGTATCAAATCGAATATCAATTTGCAGGAGTACGACCTTTTGTTCTTCATCGTGATAGCCTTCTCTTGCACATAGCAAATGCACTCCTCGTCGCATGGATTGCCAGCATGCTCTTGCACGACGTGTGGATGGGGTTGTTTTTGGGATTGCTCTTTGGTCTTCATCCACAGAATACGGAGGCCGTTGTCTGGGCTTCTGCGAGGAAGGATCTCCTCTCGGGGTTCTTCTTTCTGGCATCCTATGGGCTGTATCTGAAGGAGGGGAGAAGGACACTGGGGTCAATTCTCCTCCCTCTCTCCGTTCTCCTGTTCGGACTCGGGCTTCTCTCGAAGATCAGCATCGTGATGTTGCCTGCTGTCCTCCTGCTCACTGAGTGGTTGCAGGAGACAAGGATCGAGTGGAAGAGAGTGAAGAGGATCATCCCCTTTGCTGTCCTCTCGTGCCTCTTCACGTGGATTGCTCTTGCAGGGAAATCGGCTTCGCTCAGAGAGACATCACTTCTCGAGAAGATACTGATGGCACCAAAGAGCATTGCATTCACGCTGCAACACTTCGTCTGGCCGAGCCATCTGTCGATCCTCTATCCGTACATGCATTCGATTCGTATGACCGATGTTGCGATCTTGTTCCCAATCTTTGGATGTCTCCTGATCTGTGTACTTCTCTGGTGGAACAGAGCCTCTACGAGAACAGGGATCTTCGGTTTTGGGTTCTTCCTCATCATGCTGAGTCCCTCGTTTCTGAACATCGAGAAGGGGATCGACAGGTACATCACGGCAGACCACTACGCCTATGTCCCGATGCTTGGACTTCTGCTCGTGTTCGGTTTCTTCCTTCAAAGATGTCTCTCGAAGCGTCTTTTCTATGGCTGTGCCGCGCTGATTCTTCTGATGTTCGGATTTCTTTCGCATACGCGCTCGCTCCTGTGGAGGGACAATCAGACGCTGTATGCCTCTGTCCTTGCACGGTATCCAGACTCATTTGTTGCTCATGCAAATCTCGGCTTGGATGCACTAGAGAGGGGACGGGCCGACACTGCACTCTACGAATTCACATTCGCCGAGCACATCCACCCGACCATGGATATGCAGCTGAACAGGGGCATTGCACTGGAGAGCCTCGGACGCATGGAGGAAGCGAGGAACACCTACACGAATATGTTCATGCAGTACCCGCAGTCTGCAGATGCACTGAATGGAATTGCGCGTACGCTCGAGAGTCTTGGGAGAACAGAGAAGGCGATTGCTCTCTATCGCACGTCGCTCACGCTCGATCCCGTCTTGGCGATCACGTACAACAATTTTGGCTCACTCCTGATCAATCACAAGCGGTTCTCGGAGGCCATAGCCATTCTGCAGAAGGGTGTGGATGTACATGCAGACACCGGCGATCTCTTCTTCAATCTAGGAGTCGCATACAAGGAAGTAGGAAAAACGACCGAGGCCATCCATGCATTTCGTGAGGCGGTGCGGATTAGTCCGGAGGATCTGGAAGCACGTGGAAACCTCCAGAGACTCCTTGAGACCAATCTGCAATAAAAAACCGGAGACTCCGTGACGAATCGAATGGTGGCCTACAGTGGAAGCTATACGAACCTTCTTTCAGACGCAAGAAGGACGGCTGCTGGTCATTCCTGTGCTGTCCCGGTAGCAACTCCATGCAATCATAAGATGCTCATCTGCTCCGGCCGCGGCTTCTCCAGTTTCCTGATCAAGTCTTCTGTAGGTATGTGCAACTTCCCGTTCACGACCATGCGCACGAACTGCGACAGCTGGAGCTTGTACTTCCTGGCCTCCACTTGCCATTTGCTTCGTTCGGATTGATAAATCGTCAGCCGCAGGCGTGCTTTCGGTCGGGTCATGGGCTCGTCACTTTATCACTCCGAATCAGTCGCGCTGCCAGTTCGCCTTGCCTCGGATTTGTGACTGGTGCGCTCATCACATCGGCGCACTCTCAACCGCACGCCACCATCGTTGTGTAGCGGCCTCATGGCCATCATTTTCATTGCTTCCAATAGCGTGCTTCAAAAAAGATACTTCTTATTCCGGCCACACTCCGAAATCAGAAAACACGAATCCGCTAGTTCCTCCGACGGGAAGGGCCGATTGTGGAGTACCTTTGATGCATACAAAGAGCTCTTCAAAAAAATTGAACGGCCAATTTTTGAGAGATTCTAGTCGGGGATCTACTTTGTCGTATTATGGTCAGAAAAACCCCAATGCAATTTTCCTTTTATCTAGGAAGTATCGTGTAGCTTTCGTCGCTTCTACCAAGCACTTTGACCTTTATCTCAAGCTTATCCTGACTCTCCTTAATAACGAGTGATTCCATCGGTTCATTTTTTTTGAGAGGAATACCGATAAAACTCAAAAGTTTCCTATTTTACTGCTGGAGAAAGAACGGCAGCCAGATGACTTTAGTGTTTTCGACTCCTCTTCTTGCCATTCATTGCAGGCTTGTCGCTCTTTATTGAACTACTTTCGTTCATAGTCAGATTTCCTTGCTGTTCACTGAGAGCTTTACCGAGTTCGTGACCAACCCAAGATAGAAATGCAATAAGTCCCGCCAATGCAGTCGTGCCAAAGCCCAATTTTTTCCAAAAATCTATTTGCTCTTTCCTCTTATTATCTACTTTTTCTTGCTGTTGTCTCACCTGCTCATCTTCAATCATTTCAACAACTTTCTTCAAGTCAGTGCGTAATTTTTTTGCTGCTTCAGATGTGGAAATAGGGGCAGGGGTCTTGTCATCGGGCCCTGTTGACTTGTCTGTTCTCCGACGAAAGAGCGGCATGAAACCTGTCATACGATACAGTTTCAAGTGCGTTTCAAGTTTCTTGCGAAGTTCCATAAATCTTTCAGATTTTGTAATATTTTTTGATTCAGCTTCATCAGCGACGGTAAAGAATTGAACTTTTCCAGCATCGAGCAGAAGCTTGAATCTTTCAGCTGTTATTCTTTGCTCAGGGGATAGGTTTGGAGATTGCGCTTCCCATTCCCGTACGAGCGTTTGGAACTTTTCATACGTGCGTTCTTCTATAAGTATTTGAAGGCACTTATCAATGGGAAGCTCCTCAGTTAATGAGGGATAGGGCTCAGCAATATGTTGACCAAATTCACTTCTCACTACATCTAGATACAAATCTGCTTTGTCGTCATTTTGCAACCTATTGAAATCCAGAGCATCTAGAACAAATATGGCTGGGTCAGCTTCTTGGTCTACGAACGGCTGCAGAGCCCACGTTTGCGGGACTCTTGTCACAAAACTATTTTTGGGCAGAGAATTTGTTGAAAGAATTTGCCCAAGATTTCCACGACCGTGGTACAAGTATCCTTCCGAAAATTCAAAAGGTTCACCCTTTGCAAAGAGGGCTTGTTGTTCTCGACTGTTATCGAGCTTGTCTTCAGGGTGAAAAGTTTGAGTTAATAAAATATTTTGTGCTTGCAATCCTTGAACCATAGCGGAGTAGCTCAGTACCTTTCTTCCATCTTCATCGCTAAGTCGTGTATACGCAGGGGCTTTTCTCTTCTTTTTTCTCTCTTCACCATGAAGCATCTGATTTGAAAATAAAACTGTGCTAAGAGTGGATGCAACCAAAAAACTCCTACGAGTGATTACCTCATTCCCCCCCCCTAATTGGGAAGAAGGCGGCGACTCTTTGCTATGGTTTGCGGAATCTTCAATCTTCAGCATATAAATACATAATTACATGTAATTTACATATTGTCAATATTCGCCGTAACTGCCGTAACACTCCCAAAAACTCCTCGTTCTGTAAAGAAGGTTCCCCTCTTTCTGATGAGGAAAAGTCCTCTGTGTTCCACGAATAAAAAAAACTTGCGCAGGAATGATAAGAATTGTCTTGAGTGTGATGGATCACCTTTCCTGCTAGAATCTCAAAATGATTTCGAGATTCTATGCACGGATGTGCTACAACAGCGGACGAGAAAAAAGATAGACACCATGCTTCTTGGACGGTGAGGGTACTGTCTTCATAGTACCTATAGGCATGAAAAGAGCCTTTCAAAAATGACGGTTATATTTGAAAGATTTTTGTAGTCACACTTTACTATCTGCGTGGCTCAGTTCGCGTGTAAGCAAAGTTGACGGGGAAAAGCTATTACATCTAAAATTTAGATCTCATGTCAGACAATGAAAAATTAGGCGGCTTTCGAGACAAAATCGTTGTAGCAGTTTCAACTTTGGTTTTCATTGGATTCATTATTTATGCTGAAGCAATTATGAAACTTCATTTTTCTACTAATCTCAAACTATGACCAAGGGATTTCAGATTGGATGTTGGTTGGTGCAGGCAATTTGCGTCGCCATTCTATACTTTTTACTTTGTGTTCTTTTGTCAGGATTTATAACAGGTTTACCGATGAATGATATCGGTAAAGGTGCGGTTGGTTTATTCTTTGGAGTTCCTGGATTCTTTTCGCTCAAATTAGTTCTTCTAAAAAAGGCAAACTTTCTCTGGGCAAGCATGTTGCTGATATTAAGCATTCTGGCTTGGTCTCCCTTGCTTGTAATTGGGGGCTTACTTAAAACACTCGCATCAAAGATCCCTCTTGCCTATATTTCTATCCCTCTGCGTCAAAATGCTAACTGAAAAGCAGACAACAGTATTGGCATTTATTATTGCTGTTTTGGGGATTATTCTGACTTTTACATTTTTTTTAAAGACCCCCTTTAAAATAGTGAGAACGGTTGAAGTACCAGTTCAAGATACTCCTGTTATTGAAGTATCTAAGGAAAATACTCTCGAAGTTCTAAAAAATGCTTATCGACCATCAAAATCGCCTCTCTCCAAAGAAGAGTTTTCAAAGTCCCCTAAGCTCTTTATGGCTGGAAGTTTTAACAATGCTATATTAGAAATTCATGGAACGTTAGACGGAAATCAGGCAGTATTCCTACTTCTAAATTTTGCTAATCAGGGAGGCATAATCAAGGGTGAAAGAAATTCAAAAACAAAATTGGACTTAGATACCACTGAGGAAAAAGGCGGTTTTTTCTCGAAAAATCCAATTACTACATCAGTTGATTTATTGAGGGATACACTTGGAACAATAAGCAGTGAATTTGAAAGAACAAAATTGGGATCCCGAGAGTTTAATTTCATTGAACACGAGCAACCTTCCACAATTAGCCAGTTGCTTGTCGTACCCATTTCACAAAATGGAGAGTATGGAGGTGCAACAATCACTCAGTTAACGATTAAATATAGCTGCCAAAACAATGAAAAATGTATAATTGGGCTTTGTGAAGATGGAGATAGATTTACCGAATGTATTAATAGAAATTTTGGCCAAAAGGTAATGCAAGAATGGATGAAGAAAAACGGATTTTAAGTAGATAAGTTTAAATTGGTTTACAATACTTCTTTTAAAAGTTTTGCGGTAGAATATTAGTATGAATGACTTGGCTAATCCTATGGTCAATATTGAAGCGAAGCTTCAGCAATTCGTTGATGCTTATATCGTAGAAGGGTTCAATGCGACGAAAGCCGCCCTCAAGTGTTTCCACATCGGTTCGAAAGGCGGAACAAATGCCCAGCGCACTGCAGAAAGTATGGGTTCTGAGTACCTGAGAAAACCTGAGGTGCGTCGCCTGCTGGAGCAGCATCTGCGGGAGAAGTATGCCGATGGCGCGTTCGTGATCGAGAATCTCTTGAGAATCGCCAGAACCGCAACGAGGGATGCCGACCGGCTCAAAGCGCTCGAACTTCTTGGCAAGACCCGAGCGATGTTCACCGACAAGCAGAATGTGGAATTTATCGACAATCCAGCCGCCTTTCTGACTCGTGCTATTAAAAAGCAGTCTACCGGTGCGAGGAGGGTGCAATGGGATAGGGCGTTGCCCGATCCCTTAGCTCAAAAGAAAGAAGCCTTACCTACCTTTGTCCCAGAACCAGTAGTATCTGCTATTCCTTATGCCTTTGGATCGTCTCCTCATCGTAAAGCTACATCTGAGCCTGCATATTAATCCTGCGGCTGGTGCATGTGCTTACTTGTACCGTCATTCTTTTTTTCTTCCCAAAGTGACCAGAAGAGACAGCCTGCTAATATGAAAGAGGTGAATAACAACACTTGTTGCTGATCAATTTCTAATAAATATGGGAATTCCCCTGAGCGACCACACAAGGGAGAGGTTGCAGGACAGTATCTCTGCAGAAATGGGTGACTCAAGGAAATTTTCCCCAGTAGCCCGAGTATGAAAAAGGCTGAAATTGTCAAAAATAGAATTCGTTTCTGCCATTTTCTTTTCAAAGGATTGTCCATATGTAGAATGGGTAGGGAATTACTTACAGTTCGGGTAAATGAGACCCTTATCGACCCTCCACAACATCACCACCATCTCGCCACGGTTCATGTTGCCGGACGGTCGTACCGTGCCAGCACCTTGATCGCCTTGGAGAATGCAGAGACTGGCCGCAGTACGCACGATGTCGGCGTACCATGCACCGGCCTTCACATCGGTGAATGTGGGCGCGTCGCTGCCAACTTTCAGTCCGAACGCCCGTTGCATGAACGCCGCAGCCTCAGCCCTGTTCAGCGGGTCGTCAGGATGGGCATAGCACGGATGCCGGCCGTAGCAGTTGCCGCTTCCGCTCAACCACTTCTCGGCCGCCGCTTCCTCGATGTCTTCCCACGCCGGATGACTGGTCGGCACATCGTCAAAGGTCTGCGCACCATCATGGTTTGTCAGGACACCGCCATTGAGCTTTACCACCAAGCTCACAAGGTCTGCACGCGTCGCGAGATCGCTGGGGCGAAAAGGCTCGTTATTGCTGATGAAGTTTGCCTGCACAAACTCTGACACAGCTTCGGAGTACCACGTATCGCGTGATACATCATCGGGCAGTCGAACAGCCTGTCTGGTTGGAATGGTTGGGGCGACAGGCTGAGCAGAAGAATCACGTATGCACTCTGAGAGTGCTTGCGGTCGCAGAGCAAGGAGATTCTGTAACATGGTCATACGTACACCGAAGCGGCTTTCCACAACGTTCTGCTGCATAGAAAAAGGAAGGCCAATTACTTCGGAAGAGAAATAGAACTGCTTCTTCTCTTCTAATGACTTTTGCATAAATGCCCGGAGGCCTTCATTGAGTTTACTTGCACAGGGACTCTTTTCACTGAGTACTGACAAACCCATCTGCCAGATCATTTGATTCGCCTGTGCCTTTGGAGCGTATTGAATCTGCTGCTTGAGATCATCCAATTTGCTGTTGAGATCATCAACTTTGCGATCAAGCTCCCACTCATCTGAGAACGGTTCAGGATACAAGGCGAAGGCGGTTTGACTACTAAACAGATGCAATGCGGCGATTGTGATTGCAAATATCGAGAGAAGTTTGCGCATAGAGTAATTGGGTAAACAAACAAGAAAAGCCATCCTGCTCGGGTGACTCCTACGTTATGGACGAGGATGTACTCCTCACCACAGTGCGTGGACCGGCAAGATGGCTCTTGCTGCACTGGTGGAGGAGAACTTTTCAAAAGGCACATCGCGTGCCCAGAACGTAGGAGTCGGTGTCATACTACCAGCTTGTTCATACGTTGTCTCAATAGATCTGGAAAACGCATATACTACGGCGGTGGTTACAGCAATCGAACAGCGGCTTGAGCATTTGCGAGAGCAAATACGTCAGAGCAAAAACCTGTACACATTATTGCCCTACGAATTGCTACCCATTATCCGTGAAACACCGGTGCTATTTGAGTCCTATGACCACCGCATCCACTACTACCATCGACTATCGAAGGAAACAGAATATCTACATCTCATTGATGAAATTCATGCGGTGCTCCATAAATTGCATCCACTCATCGAACCAACAAAACTGCCAGAACTCTGTATTGCGTTATTCTCGGATGCGAAAAGAAATCCGAGTGGAGAGATCAAACAGCACTTTAAGACGTACCGTGACCTACATTTTCTTTTCGTGAGGAAACTGCCGTGGTACAGGCTTGGATCGATATCGCGCTCAGACGACTGGCAAGCTGGAGACTCGCATTTCTGCCCATGGAGAAACGTATTACGGCAGTACAAGATCGTCGAAGACTTTCTACATGAAGCAGCGAGTAACAAAGCTATTGATCCAGACGCTAAACCGCTTCTCACAGATTTTCAGCGACTGGTGACGCGGTTGCATCAGTTATTGGAGGAGCCGTGGCATCGGCTGCATATCTGGGCATTCGAGTGTATCGAGGAGTTGGTGACGACAATTTCCCGGCAGCCCGGTCAGGAAGATGATGGCATGGTGCGCTCTATCGTTCGCAGTCATTTGCATCAGCATCCACAGGTTGCGAAGGTCGACCAGCAGGAGGAACGAAGGAACGCTGAAACGGTTTGCGATGATCTTCTTCTGGTGATCAAGGAACAAGCTGTAAAGCCAGTAGCTGCCTCCTCCAAACGAAGTAAGAAAAACGTGAAATGGCTTGGTGACGGAAAGCTAAAATATGGTCTCGAGGAATATCAAATGATGAAAAAATCTGTTTACGCTTGTCTCTGCGGGAAACTCTATGCTGTCTGCCAGAAACCTGGCAGCTCCATGTCCGTGTCAGATGTTTACAATGCACATCAGCCCGATAGAAAAAATCGGCCTTATGAAATGGATCGATTGAGGAATAAGGAATGGGTTTACCAGACAATTAGAGTAGTGAACCGGTGGGCAAAAAAGAGTGGTTTGCCTGATCTTTTTAAATGCAAAGAGAATAAGGTAGAGCGCTTGGTTTAACACAAAGCTGCCAGAGCCCGCCAGACAGAAGCCTCGTAAAAAGAGGCCATGTTTGTTCTGACCAATTCAGATGTGGCCGATTACGCTCTAATCTTATTTGAGGATTACGGAGTGCAACTGTCACCCGAAGAGGCACGAATTCAGGCGGAAAGCGTTTTGCATTTTGCCTTACTCATTCTGCGTCCTCCAGAACAGAAAGCATTAGAAGGACAACATCGAGAAAGAGGGCCACCCTTTTCGGAGTAGACCCAGAAGCGTTCTAGCACTTCATTTCTTCCCCACCTTCCTTCAAATTTATGCCAAATTCTACCACATACTCGGATGATTCCGTAGCAGAGATTACAACAAAGCCAAACCAACCCATGCTCACAGAGGGGCTATACGACGCGCGTTGCGCCGAAGCTTCACTGCAAGACTCGAAGTTCAAGGATGCCCCGCAGGGTAGCAAGGTGCTCAAACTTCGTTGGGAGCTAGATAGTCAGTACGAGGATGAGCAGAGCCGTGAGCGCCATTATGTTCTCTATTCCAAGCCACTGAATCTATCCATCGGCGAGAAATCCTCGCTGCACCAGCTATGCAAGAGCCTCACCGGTCAGGCACCGAAACTCGAAGAAAAGGAGGTGGAGACCGACGGTAAGAAGACGACAAAACACGTCTTTAATTTTAGAAAGTTCGTCGGCATGCGGGCGAAGCTTGTAGTGAAGAACAATGAGCATAGCGGCCAAACTTACAACAACATCACCGATTACATCACTGATGAAGCTCAACGTACTGAAAACCTGAAAGGTCACGAACTACTCGATCTATGAGTCACAATGCCAACCGTCTTCGGCATATTCCCATTCACGATGTGGCGGGGTGCCTCGGCATCCCGCTGCGTCGAGTCGGGAGCGCATGGTACATGCTTGAATCCGCTGAGACGGGTGCCGTCACCTCACTGTGTATCTTCCCGAAAACGAATAGCTGGAAACGCTTTTCGGGTAAGACGCTTGGAGGCACAAATAAGGGAGGCTGTATTGACCTCTGTATGCACATCCGCGAGTGCACATTCCTCGAGGCACTTGAATTTTTAGCAACTCATTTCCCCGACCACACATGATGTTTAGTTCTCTCTCCGATGACACGTTGCGATGGCTCACAGATGAACGGTGCTTGAGTACCGAGATCATTAAGCGTTCCGGTCTCCAAGAAGCCGAACATTACGGCAAGTGCTCCATTGCCATACCGCATACCCCGAACAGCTGGAAGCTTCGGAGGTTAGGTCCGTGCAAAAAGCACGAGAAATGGCAGTTTTTGCCGGGAAAGATGATCGATGCTTACGGCATGGGGTTATGGATCGTGGAAAAAACTGAGGTCTATCTGACCGAAGGTGAGCTGGACTGTCTCTTGTTGCTTGGATGCGAATTGAATGCCGTCACACCGACCACGGGTGTCAAAAGTTGCGATACCTGCATCAACACGCTCCCGCTTTACATGGAATCACTTGTACTCTGTCTCGATAATGATGATGCAGGGCGCGAAGAGTGCGCACGCATCGCGCTACAAGAACTTAAATCGTTGAAGCCGGTTAAAATTCGGTATGTGACATGGCGGGGCCGCAGCGAGAAGGATGTCTCCGAGTTAGCGCTGGCCTGCAGACGAGAGGGTGTCGATTTCCTCGGCATACTTCATTCGCTCATTGAAGACTATCCGTTGCCAACAACAATCACTGCAGCACCTGACGTTCGGTCCGAACTTCCTGCCATTGGAGTAAGCCCTAAGCCCGTCGAGGCGCAGACGATGTCGACTATTGAGAGTGTATTGGAGACAACGCGAAAGGTGGGCCACATCGACGAACATGTGGAGGTGGTCATTGCTGCGTATTTGAGCAAGGAGCTTGTACGGAAGAATCCCATCTGGCTGCTCATCGTCGGTCCTCCGAGTTCGAATAAAACGGAGTTGGTGTCCCTCCTTCGAAAGATCTCGGATGTCATCATGATTGATGCTCTCACCAGCAACCCGTTCGTCTCGGGAAGCAAAGAGACGAAGCAAGAGAAGGTCTTTGACCTGCTAGCGCAGTTGCACAACAGTTGTTACATCGTAAAGGAGTACACGAGTTTTTTTAGTCAAAGCGAAGAGACGGTGAAGAAGCTCCTCGGCGACATGACTGCTATCTACGATGGAAATTTCGCAAAGCACAGTCCTGTACGAGGCACAATCACATATAATGCATCCTTCTCGCACATCGGTTGTGTCACGCCTGAGGGACTACGCAAACGGCAGCAGTACATGAACATGATCGGACCGCGCTTCCTCATGCTCCGCTACCGCGCTCTTTCGGAGTTGGACAGGGATGTTGCATTGGAGAATGCGTGGGGAGAGGGGTTTGAAGAGAATATCGTGGAAGCACGCCGAGCGGTGCAGGACTTCATAGTGTTACTTCGCGACAATGCGCGATCTAATGGGCCACGACCGGTTGTTCCTCGTGATATACAAGCCAGAATAAACCTTCTCGCAAAGTTTACTGCCCGTACGCGCGGCATCGTCCACACGGAGAAAGATACGTTCAAAGATGAGGAAGGGGAGGAGGTCACACATACGATTACCGCTGATGTGCAGATCGAAGAGCCATTTCGTGCACTCAGTCAATTTCGTACCCTCTGCATCGGACTCGCAATTGCTCGAGGGAAGCAAGAAGTCACACAAGCCGAATACGCAACTCTTAATCGCGTCGCGCTAGATTCTATGCCACAGAATCGTGCCGATGTACTCACAGTTTTCCGAACCCTAGCCACTGTCACGGCGAAGGAAGCCGCCATAAAGTTAGAGCGTCATCCTAAGACCATACGCCGACATTTGGAGGAACTGGTGACCTTGGGAGTCCTACAGAAGGAAAAAGAAGGAGACACCGAGACGCAGATCATCGCATTCCCTGCATGGCGCTACCGACCGGTTGACCAGTTTTCTTCTATTATCTGTGGCAACAAACCTTCTCTAGGAGTCTCTGTCCCTAGGGACACAAACTCCTAGTCTCTTTTCTTTTTTCTGTAGTACTGATTACCCCTTGATGTATAATGAGAGCGTACTCACATCACCGTTTCTCGCGTCAGGGTTTTTGCTGCCTAGTAGGCAGCCGTGCACTGAAGTCGCGAGACTGATGTGAGTACCACGGCTGCCTATTGGGCAGTTTTTCTACCCCCTCACTCCCATGGACTATCTTCACTCAAATCCATCCGTATCCGCAGAAGCTGCGAAGCCTCTCTGTTACTATGCGTACCTGCGCCGGAGCACTGACGATGAAAAGCAAGCGCTCTCAATCGAGTCGCAGCGTGAAGAACTGACCCGACGCTTCGGGCATCTGACGATCATAAAAATCATCGAAGAGGACGGCAGCGCTTTCAAGGCGAGCAATCGTCCTCAGTTTCTTGAAATGATGAACGGTATTAACTCGGGTAAAGCCGAAGGCATCATCACATGGGCGCCTGATCGCCTTTCGCGCAACGTTCTCGACGCTTCGCTCATCCTCGATGCACTTGATCGCAAGGTACTCAAAGATATCCAGTTCGGTTCATACCATTTTCACAACTCACCCGAAGGCAAGATGATGCTCGGTTTCGCGCTCTCGCAATCCAAATATTTCTCGGAGAAGTTGGGGATAGACGTGATGCGTGGTATGGAGAAAAAGTGCCGAATGGGTCACAAGCCCTCCAAGGCACTTCTCGGGTATCGCAACGTGCGCACGGAAGATCGTGGAAGGCGTTACATCGAAAAAGATGAGCCGCGCTTCACACAAGTACGGCAGATGTGGGACATGCTCCTTACAGGCTCCTACACCGTGCCTCAAATTTGGCGTGTAGCGAATGAAGAGTGGGGAGTGACAATGCCAGCATCTCGGAACATGCCCGAGCGTCCGTTGAGTCAAAGCACTTGCTATACGATCTTCGAGTCTCCGTACTATGCCGGATACTTCCAGTGGGGTGGCCAGCGCTACAAGGGCGTGCACGAAGCGATGATTACGATGGAACAGTACGAAAGGGCACAAATCATTCTCGGACGCTCCGGCAAGCAGCGTAACCGCAAGCATGAGTCGGCCTTCACAGGCCTACTCCGCTGCGCCGAATGTTCGTCAATGATGGTGGTGGACTTCAAGAAGCGGCAACGCATCAAAACCAAGGATTCATTCACCTACGTCTACTACTCCTGCGGCGGCAAGAAAGGCCCGTGCAGCCAGCACCTCAATTTGCGCGAGGAAGACTTGATTCCGCAGCTTCGGAAGGTCGTGGAGGGGATCGCTGTTTCCCCGCGCTTGCTCGATTGGGTGCGAAAGCAGCTTCTCCTGAGGGTAGACGACGACCGCAAGTTCAAAGATGTGCAGCGCACAGATTTGCGACGAAAGTACGACAACTCTCTCGGTGCTCTACAGAATCTTGTAGCACTCTATGTCAGTACGGACAACGGCGATAAGTCGCTCCTCACCGAGGCCGAGTTCCGAACACAGAAGGAAACTATCAGTACTGAGCGTGATCGGATGAAACAACTCCTCGATGATATAGAGAAGCAGAGCGATCGGAGCATCGAACAAACCATCAAGCTCTTCGATTTTGCGCTGAATGCTCTTCGCACATTTGACACCGGTGACTGTGCGGCCAAGCATCTTGTCCTCGCAACGATCGGGGCGAACTGGACGATGAAGGATGGCATCGCGCACTGCGAAGCCAAGTTACCATTTGCACACATCACAAAGGCACTCGCTATACCCGTACCTCAGATTTCTAGGGGCGAAAAATTTGTTATTGGCTCCCCGAAACCAAAAGAAGAGAATCGTGAGCTAGTGTTGTCAGGGTGGTGGCCCAGGGCAGAATCGAACTGCCTACGCCTGCCTCTTCAGGGCAGCGCTCTACCAATGAGCTACCGGGCCAGTGTCGTCATGTATCGTACCAACGATCTGCGTGGCTGGGAAGAGTCGCTCTGAGCGAAAAAACACGAGCTCGTGACTCGTCGATCTTTTGCTACAATGAGCATGCGTGGGGCATTAGCTCAGTTGGTAGAGCGCGGCATTCGCATTGCCGAGGCCACCGGTTCGAATCCGGTATGCTCCACCAATGACAACTATGCACACTAAGCTCTAGTTTGTTCAGTATGATCAACTAGGGCTTTTTTGATGCACTTTGAACGAGTCTGCATACTTTGCGCGACTTTGCACACAATGTTAAGATAACGGCCAATGAACAAGCTCTTGCTACTTGCTTTGCTACCGCTAGCAGCATGCTCTACGCAACAGTCAACAATCGACCAGCCGATTGAGGGCAACTCATCCTTTATTTTTGGAAATAATCTTCATTGCGAGACGATGGCCTCAACGCAGAAAGACGACATTGGAAAAACTATTACTCTCATGGATTTAGAGACCGATCAACCGCGAGCACTTTTCTCGAGTGGCATGGATTCACCAATGAAAAAGGTTAGTGAACATGACGATACTCTCACGATTCAGCTGGCTACCGCAGGGGGAAGTATCGATTCGATTACCTTGGACAAACAGACGGGCATATTTGCTCGTGCTGTAGTTGGGAAGATGGGAGAGCCATATGCAGGAGCTTCGCGAGGCAGGTGTAAGTAATCCTCCACGATCCTTTGTGGGTATGCAGTCCAGCGACTCCTGTTGTTTTGATTCAAGCAAAGATCAACTGTGGGCTCACTATGTCCGAAGACTGGAGAAAGCAGTTGCCTGAAAAATGGAGAGACTACGACTTCACCAATGCGATTGGGCTATTGCTGCTGATGAAAGAGATTCAAGAACAGAAACCCCTGGATGATCCAAATGTGCTGAAGGTAGATAAGGATGGGACGCGATTATATTAGGTTCTTATACTTAACAAAAATTTTGCTATCATAGTGACCTATGAGTGAAAGTATTTTTGTGAGGGCACTGTATTTCGGAAAAGAGAACCCAAATGGATTTACCATCGCTGAACTCGAAGAGAATTTGGCGGTTAAACGAGATAAGTGGGGTCCCTTAAACGACGAGTTCGGACAAGGTGCTCACCGCGCATTTAATCAGTCGGATTCAAAAGGTGCTCAAGAACTCTTTTGGCTGAATAAGGGTGGTTACGAGTTGCTCTATAAATTAGATGAGGTTCAGCAAGCCAGTAAAGATGCAAAAAGTGCGAGAAATCTAGCCATTATCTCAATTTTTTTTGCAGCCTCAATACCTCTGCTGACGCTAGCTATAGAACACTTTTGGCCTACAACAATGACTTTGAATCAGGAACAATTTGATACACTACTTCATTCGCAATCATCTAATAGTTCGAGATCGCTTCAGACAGCTCATTGACGAAGCACAGCTATTCATAGCGTAAGAGCACATTCCATCGCTTCAGGACTTTTGACGATGGATTTGGTGAAATCCAGTGAACTTCGCAGTGCGATGAGCTTTTCTGATAGAGTAAGAATGTAGATTGTTGGAAGACGTTTTAGTTCGAGATTGGTTCGTACCGCTCCACCACATCAAAACCACATCACCGCAGATACTCATCCACCCTCATCTCTCCGATGAAGAGAGCGTCGTCATTGCTGATGATCTGCTCAATGGCTCTCAGGAGACCGATACGCTCAACAACATCGCGAAAACGCTGACGCGAGCCGGCATTCGCAAAATTTGTCATCTGCGTGAACTGTTCCAGACGCGTTCCTGTGATGTGAATGGCACCCGCCTGTTTTTCGATGCGATAGGCACCCATCTTCTTCGAGAGGAGGTGTGGTGTGAGAACGGGGAGCTCTCTCGTAGTCAGCTCATCATCGAGTGGCTGCAGGAGACGCTGCTCTCGTTCCTCTAGGATGATGGGAAGCAGTCCCTTCATCAGGTCGTCGGTCCCCATGTGTGCTGCTGCAGAGATCGACATGAAGACAGTGATCTCTTCCTTCTTCAGAGCGTCCAGCCAAAACGTTGCGTCCCCACCAACGAGATCAATCTTGTTCAGAACGACCAGCTCGCGCTTCCTTGCGAGCATCGGGGAGAAGGCTTTCAGTTCCTGTCTGATCGCTCTGTAATCAGCAATGATGTCATCACGACTGACATCGAGGAGGTGGATCAGGATGCCGCAGCGCTCGATGTGCCGAAGGAATTGATCGCCGAGGCCTTTCCCCTCCGACGCTCCTTCGATGAGCCCAGGAACATCGCAGAGCACGAACTCGCGTTCGTACACATGCACGACACCGAGGTTCGGTACGAGGGTGGTGAATGGGTACTCGGCAATCTTCGGTCGTGCTCTGGAAACGGCAGCAATCAGCGAAGATTTGCCAACACTCGGATAGCCGATGATGCCAATATCGGCGACGAGCTTCAGCTCCATTTTTACAGACTTTTTCTCTCCGGGTTCACCGAGCTCCGCAAAATCCGGTGCTTGGCGTACCGATGTTTTAAAGTGTGTATTCCCGTATCCACCTCTGCCTCCGCGTGCAAGCACAGTGCGATCTCCATGATGCTGCAGATCAGCGATGAGGAGAGGCTTCTTCGCATCTGTCAGGTCATAGATGATGGTACCCGGTGGCACCAGAAGCAACCGATCCACTCCAGCGTGCCCTGCGCAATTGCCTCCGGTTCCAGGGAGACCAGCCTCGGCTGCAAATCGCTTCTTGCTTGCGTAGTCACTGAGCGTATCGGTGTTGGAGTCTGCAACGGCGATGGCATCGCCCCCATCGCCCCCATCGCCCCCATCAGGCCCACCGTTTGGCACATACTTCTCCCTTCGCCACGCAACGCAACCATTGCCGCCCTTGCCTCCTGTCACATGAATGATGGCTTCGTCGAGGAACATAGATGTATCCTAGCGCAGCAGTGAGGGATCTTCTAATAATTTGACAGATGAAAAATTCAAGCTTAAATATACCCCATGTCTGAGTCTTCAACATCAAAGGATCATGACTTATTTGATGCAGCCCAGGCAGGAGACTGGGCAGCTTGTTGCACACTCGGCGCTGAAAAATTTGATTTCGTCACAGAAGGATGCGAGCAACTCGAGGAAAATGTCAGAAAAATTATTGCATTTACCAAGAACCGAAGTTCTCTCCTTACAAAAATATTTCTAGGGGAAACAGGTACAGGGAAGGGAAAATTTGCCAGACTTTTACATGAGATGTCGCTCCCTGATGAGAGATTTGTCGAACTGAATATGGCTGGAATGTCTTCTGATCTTGTCAATAACGAGCTCTTTGGGCATGGAAAGGGTGCCTACACCGGTGCAGAAGGTCCAAAGGATGGACTTCTGAAACTTGCAGGGAAGGGGACGGTACTCCTCGATGAAATCGGTGATGCTTCTCTGAATACGCAAATGAAGCTTCTGAGTGCAGCCGGAAACGGTAGGAAGTATTTCCCAGTCGGCTCAACACAAGAGTTGACCAATGAGGCTCAAGTGGTGTGTGCAACCAATGCAAACCTCCAGGAGGCTGTACAGCTAGGAGCCATTCGACGGGACTTTCTCTCCAGAATCAGCGGTGCCGTGTATCGAATACCGAATTGGAGCAATCGTGAAGAAACTCATCGAATTCAAACAGTAAGAGTACTGGTACTGAAATTCGCGAAGAAATATCGAGTCGCTGAAATGCACATTGAGCATGAGGCAATCCAATGCCTCTTTGAGCTTCCTATCGAGGGCAACGTGAGGGGTGTTGAGGATCTCATCGAGAGAGCAATCTTCCTTGCTCTTGATGATTCTAAGCCACACATTCAACGAAAGCATGTTCTCGAAGCATACAATTTCGGCTTCTCATTCGATTCTGAATCCTCGTCAGTGCTCCCCGCTGAGCAGGAATCATCCTTGAGATCTAGACCCAGCAACCTGAGTGCAAATGCAGGTGAGCCAATCAGCCTTAAGACTTCTGAAAAAGAGCTTATTGTTATGACCCTGAGACACTTCTCATTGCACATTACTCACTCGGCAAAGAGTCTTGGGATCAATAGGGGTACCCTCTACAGAAAGATGGGTGCGTATTTCGGAACAACAGACCCGAAAGAAATTGTTGGCTTATGAGTTGACATGTTGAAATTAGCACTCTACACTAGCGAGTGCTAATTCATTTTCCCTCTCTACCATCATGTCAAAAATTATCGGTATCGACCTCGGCACCACCAATTCCTGCGTCGCTGTCATCGAAGGCGGTGAGCCACAGGTGATCCCAAATAGCGAAGGCGCCAACACAACGCCATCCGTCGTAGGATTTAAAGAGAAGGAAGTTCTCGTTGGAATCTCCGCAAAGCGTCAGGCGGTGACGAACCCAAAGAATACCGTGTTCTCCGCGAAGCGTTTCATCGGTCATCGATTCGAGGAGGTGAAGAAAGACGCAGCTCAGATGCCCTTTGAAGTGAAGTCCGGCAAGGAGGGCCGCACCGTCATCGTCGTCAACAACAAGGATATGTTTCCACAGGAAGTGAGCGCGAAGGTGCTCATGAAGCTGAAGAAGGATGCCGAAGCGTATCTCGGCCAGACCGTTTCAAAGGCCGTCATCACGGTGCCGGCGTACTTCGACGACAACCAGCGTCAGGCAACGAAAGAGGCAGGAGAAATTGCCGGTCTTGAGGTCGTCCGCATCATCAACGAACCGACGGCTGCAGCGCTCGCGTACGGACTGGAGAAGA
>JAHFJR010000019.1 GCA_023245775.1 Candidatus Peribacteria bacterium
AAGTCGGGATCGGTGATCGTGCTCTGCTGCTCCATCAGATGGGTATCAACGGAGATCCCATTCAGGGCACCTTGGCTAGCCATCGACGTTTGGACGAAGGAGATGTACTCAGAAATGAAGACGCCAAGGAGTGCTGCATGGCGAGAGATCCGGTTCTTCATCGTGGTGGAGATCAGTTGATCGATACTGACGGTCGCACTGCGTCCACCACTCACACCTTGTCTTGTTTCTTCAGGAGCACTCTTCTGCTGTCCGCAGGCACTGAGCATGAGGAGCAGCGATGTGACGAACAGAGGGAGGATCGCCTTTTTCATTGTAAATATTATTATACACTATTGAGTAATAAAAGTGAAATCCTCACGTCTTCTCAGCAGAAGGATGAGGAAAACTTTTTTCTTGTACACAAAGTGTCCACAGAGTTATCCACAGTCTTGATCTGATTCTGTATACAATATTTGGGTGTACGATTGTGCATACATTTTTTGTTCAAAGTATCGTAAGACATGAAGAAAAAGTGTGATCAAGATCAAATTATTGTTTCGGCTATGAATTGAAGATTTAGGGTATACAGTAGCGCCATTCTTTTGATCACTTTCTGTGTACGATCTTCGAGATAAATTACAGGGTGCTGCTGAGACCATTCTGAAGAAGAAATTTGCTGTATCGACAACTGTCCACTTCGATGTTTCCTTTGGAGAAGGTAGGGGAGACTTGACTACATCCGTGGCTTTGCAACAGGCAAAAGGTCTGAAGAAGGCACCGAAGGAGATTGCACAGGCTGTTGCAGAGGACCTGAAGCAGATTGAGGGGGTGGCGGAGGTTGAGGTCGCGGGGAATGGGTACATCAACGTCACGCTCGATGCTGACATCCTTGCCGAAGGCTTAGTGCTCGCTCTCGAGTCCTGCATACCGAAGAAGACGAGGAAAGAAGAAGATCCGGTGATTGTGGAGTACTCCAGTCCGAACATTGCGAAACCGTTTGGCATTCATCACATTCTGACCACCATTATCGGGCAGTCACTCTCTCATCTGTATCGACATCAGGGTTTTCATACGATCTCCATGAATCACATTGGCGACTGGGGAACGCAGTTTGGGAAACTTGCTGTGGCATACAGGAAATGGGGAACGAAGCCATTGGAGCAGCATTCCATCGATGATCTCCTCGCACTGTATGTTCGGTTCCATGACGAGGCAGAGAAAGATCTGACGCTGGAAGACGAAGGCCGAGCGGCCTTCAGGCAGCTGGAGGCAGGGGACGATGCGCTCAGGAAATTCTGGCAGACGGTGGTAGATTGTACGATGGCTTCTCTCCAGGGAGTCTACGAGCATCTCGGTATCCAGTTTGATTTCACGATCGGTGAGAGCTTCTATGAAGACAAGATGCAATCGATCGTTGCAGAGGGAAGAGAGAAGGAAGTGTTTCACGAGGGGGAGAAGGGGGCGTTGATCGTGGAATTTCCCGAGGGAACGAAGATTCCAACTGCGCTCGTTCTGAAATCGGATGGGTCGACGAACTATCTCACTCGTGATCTGGCGACCATTCGGTACAGGATAGACACATGGCATCCTCAAGCCATTTTATACGTTGTAGATGTCGCGCAGTCTTTGCACTTTCAGCAGCTTTTTTCCACGGTACAGAAATTGACATGGGAACTTCCGCACCTTGAACACGTTGTCTTTGGACGCATGCGTTTCGCTGATGCGTCGATGAGTACGCGGAAGGGCAATACCCTGAAGCTTGAAGATGTGCTCACAGAAGCGGTGAGCCGTGCCTCGAAAGTGATCGAAGAGAGAGGTGAGAAAATCCAGACAGATGATCCTGAGGATTTAGCCGAGATGATGGGGGTCGGGTCGGTCGTCTATGGCGTCCTCAGTCAGAATCGCAAGTTGGACCTGGTGTTCGACTGGGACAAGATGCTCAGTTTCGAGGGCAATAGTGCTCCCTATCTTCAGTACACGTATGCGCGGGCCAGATCTATTCTTCGGAAGGCGCATCTGGATCATGCGCCGCTTGCCGATGTGACTCATGATTTCTCTGCTCAGGAGCGCCTCCTCGTCAAACTCATCTCGGCATTCGGAGACACGCTCGACACTGCGCGACGTGAGCACATGCCGCACAAACTCTGTCAGTACCTGTACGACCTCTGTCAGGCTTTCAATACCTTCTATAGCACCGACGAGATCCTGAAGGCAGAGGTTCCCATTCGCGATTTCCGGCTCGGGCTCACCGCAGCCGCATCTTCCGTGCTCCGCTCCGGAGCTCAGATTCTCACGCTCCGTTTGCCGGAGCGCATGTAACCGTTCTTCCCTTTCATCCCATGCCCCGCTCCATCAGTTTCTTCCTCCTCATTGTCAGTTTCGGGATTCTCTTCGCAGGCTGCACGCAGCCGGAACCAGAGAAGAGTATGCAAGATTTCACCTTCTCGGAAACGGATTTGCAACGTGTCGTGCAGATGACCAATTCTGGAGCGGTTGATCTCACGGTGTCAGCTTCGGGGAATCAAACGGGGAGTGGTGCGGTGGCTCTGCAGACGTTCGTCCCCGAACAGTCGGGAGCGACCGTGCTCACCGATGGGGCTCTGGTGACGGCGAATCCGCAGAAGCAGGCCTTCTATGACACTCTTCGTCTGGCGGTTGTTGATCAAGGAGAAAATTTGTATCGAGTGAATAATCCATTCCTCAATGTTCGTTCGGGGATGGATGTCACCTCGTCGCTCGTCGAGCGACTGAACCAGGGAGAGGTGCTGACACTGATCGATCTGCCGAACGCTGAGTGGGCGAAGGTGAAGGTAGCGAGTGGGAAGGATGGGTACGTCGCGTTCCGTTACATTGCGAAGCTCACCACGGAACTCAAGTTGTCGGAGGAGAAGAAGCAATTCGAGGGAAAATACTTCGTTGATTTCCAGTTTTTGAACATCCGCAAGGATCCCTCGACGCAGGCAGAGAAGATCGGGGAACTCCCTGGTCAGGCCATCCTCAAGCCAATGTCTATCAATGGCGAGTGGGCGCGCGTGTCGTTCAATGGGAAGGAGGGATACGTGTCGTCTCAGTACTTGAAGCCGTTCCTTCCGGTCTTCCTCGTCCGACAGGATGACTACTCGCTTCCGATCCTGCAGTACCAGGCTGATGATGCGGCGAGTGTTGCTGCGCTTGCGAAACACGTTGCTGCACTGAAGACGGCAGGAAAGAGAGTGGTCACGCTGAAAACGCTCTTCGACACGGTGCTGTCTCAAGAAATTCGCGATACGCGCATCAGTCCCGATACGGTAGGGTTGACGGTGACGGGTGTCACAGCGAAGAATGCGAAAGCAGTCGGAGACGCACTTCAGTCGGCTGGAGTCGGAGCAACGCTCTTCCTGCGTACCAAGGACATTGGGCTCTCGGGGATTACGGAGAAGATGATGTTGAACTTGCTGGCGAATGGCAATGATCTGCAGTCTGCGGGTCATACAGGAGACGATCTTCGGTCTCTGACGGATTCGCAGGTGATGCTGGAACTTGGTCAGAGTAAGAAGCTCATCGAAGACATCACGAAGAAGGAAGTGTACGCAATTGCGTATCCTGCAAGTGGCGTCAACGACCGTATCATGAAACAGGCTATGGTGATGGGATACCTCTTCGGCTTGACGCAGTCGCCGGACAGAAAGTTCAGTCGCACGCAGTTCCTCCGTTTGCCGAGCTTCTTCGTGAGTTCGGGGATGACCCCAGATGACATCGTGAAGCTGGTCAAATGACCATTCTTGATATCGACGAGTGCAGGAGATGGGGGTCTTCTGCACTTTTGAACGTATTCATGAGAGACAAACCTACGGTTTTTCTCTCATGGGCTCTCTTTTCCCTAAGAGGAGCGGCTCCAGCAGCGGGGCCCGCGAGACCCGCTGCTTCGCCGACTTTTTTTTATTCATCTTCCTCATCCTGCAGCTTTGCTTCTGTATCCAGCATACGCCAAACATTACTTTGGAAAAAAGTTAACTGCATTTGCTCCCTTAAAAATGTCTTGAATCCCTGGAGGTCTCCTGCATCTCCTCGTTTCTTGCCGCTACAGAATCGCATCAAATAGTTTTCCAGCAGCATACGTTTGATTTCCTCATGAAATTCATCCGTCATTTTTGAAACGGAAAGTCCAACTCCGACTTCCGCAGGTCTTCCATTGATACAACGTTCAATGAGCGTCTCTTCTTCATCGAGGACTCCGAGGCTTCTCCATGTTTTAATTTGCTCGCCAATCATCGTTACTTCTTTGGAATCGAGTACTGCTTCATCAGTTGATCCAGCAATCCATTGCTCTGATTCTTCGTGTAGGCGGCGGCGGACTTCGCTGCCTGGTCAGAGATCATCCTCATGAAGTCGGCACCGTGATTTGCAAAGTACCATGCACTCCAGATGAGGAAGGCGATGGGGATGATGGAGATCATACCGCGGATGAACCCTCCGACGGTGCGCAGCCTGTCGCGCTTGTCCATGCGCTCGAGATGGAAGACGATCTGATCGAGCTTCGTTTCGACGGTTTCGGGGGACTTGGTAGTTGCAGCGGGCATGGGTGAGAGGGGAATGAACTGATTCTAGAAGTGATCAGTGGTCAGTGGCTAGTGATTAGAAACCTCTTCGCCATTTTCGTATTGTCTCAAATCCGTACGTCAGCCAGTAGCGTTTGGAAAGTGGAAGGTCCATGCAGTGCCGTAGTTCGAGTTCCTTGCCCCCAAAGCCCGTTTTGAAGAGCGTGACACCGGCGAAGGGATGTTTTTTCGAATGGGGGGAGGGAATTGGGGTGGGGGAGGTCGGCGCAATCCCCCAGAAGTTGTAGATCCTGTCTCCGCGCCTCAGCGCATCGCAGATCGCTCTCCACTGGAGCAGGTAACTCGCTGGAACTTTGCGATGAGCAACATCGCTCGCACCGTGGTGGTAACTAGTTTCGCCGAAGGCGTGCATGTGGATCGATGCGGCGATGATCTTTCCTTCAAACGAGGCAAGGTAGAGCGTGAGTTCTTTTCGTTCGGCAAAACGTCGCACTTGTGCTTCGAAGAATTGATGGGAGTAGGGCGTGAATCTGTGGCGCTTGCATGTTTCGTCGTGCAGACGGATGAAGTGTGCGAGGTCTCGTTCGGGAGAATCGGATGCGATAATCGTAACGCCATCCTTCTCGGCACGACGGATGAGATTTCTTGTGGTGCTGCGCATGGAGGCAAGTACAACAGATTCCAGAATGGGTTTCAGGTTTTTAGTTTCTGGTTTTTGGTTGGTACGTTGCCATGTATCAGTTTCGGTGAGTGGCAGATACCACAGGTGCTCGGCGAGCAGATGAAGAGGGGAGTTGATGGCTCTTTCGATGTTTTGTGAATGTAGTGAGGGCCAAAACGGGCTGAGACGCACGAAACTGCAACCGAGCTTTAGAGCGACGGTTTTGATTTCTTCGAGAAGTGCATGCAGCACGGCCTCTTGCTCTTTTGCAGAAAGAGATGCATCGAGGACGGGTCCGTATGGGACCGAGAGATGCTTGCCTCGGCGTGCGGGTACGATGTGGCCGAAACACACGCCTTGGATTGCTTCTCCCTCCCATGCGATCAGACGAATGGGTTCTTGGCCGATGTCTCGGTACACTTCGCCCATCGTCCAGCTCTGGAGGAATGGATGGAAGGTCTGACGAGAGAGGAATGAGTCCCACTCGGGTTGGTCGATGGCGGGAGTAATTTGCATGAGAGGAGAGAGGAGATTCATCTGCTGCCGCGCCCACGGAGGGGCGCTGCTATTGTATTATTTTGACTCAGCAGCAGGCCTCCGTGCCTGCGGCAATTGTTGTTTAAAAAAATCATCAATCAATCTTGTCAGTTTCTGCGCCTGCATCATCGTCATCGTCGGATGTGTCGGTAGCGAGAGGATCTGCAAACACGCTTTCTCGGCCACCGGATCCATCTTTTCCTCGTACCCGGCATCGTGGGGCTCCACCGTATCAGGGCAGATCACGCAGCCCGTCCATCCGTCGTCGAGATGAATATTCTGTCTTCTGAGTTCAGCGCGCACGTGAGAAGCATTCGAAACGAACAAGGGGAATTTCTGCATCGGCAGATGATCCTGCACCCCGCTGAGCAGCGGCCAACCGTGCCTCAGTCCGTAATCCAGATAGAACGTCGTGAGATCTCTGCGGTGATCATTGATTGCTTTCAGTCTTGAGAGAGAGTGCAGTGTGAGGAAGGCGCAGGCATTCGGAATCTTTCGGAGAAGGGGCGAAGCACATCCCTTCCGTTCCCGTTCGGTCAGAATTGGAGCGAAGAGGCCGAGTCCGTTCAGGATCTTGAGGATCGGTCGATGGAGTCCCAGTGCGATCAGTGGTCGGACGATGCAGCGCATGCGTGGTCCGTATTCAAGCAGAGCGATGATCTCTCGCAAGGACACATCGCTCGCGGTTTTTTCCAACAGCTCAACTTCTCTGGCAAGACTGGCATTTCGAACGACGATTCCTCCCCCTGCAATGCCGGAGATGGCTTTATCGCGACCGAAGCTGAGGAGGATTACATCTCCAAGTTTTCCGATTTCTTGCGATGAATTTGTCTGTGCGGACACGTCGCCCCTCTCCACTCGGGAGAGGGGGTTGGCCTGCCTGCCGGCAGGCAGGGGTGAGGGTAAGATGTGTGCACAGTCTTCGATCAGCAGAATCTTGTAGCGGTCACAGATCTCTCGCAGTGCTTTCGTGTCACTCGGGATGCCGAAGGTATGTTGGCAGATTACGGCTCGTGTACGGGGCGTGATGCACGCTTCAACGCTTGCAGGTGTCAGATTGAGTGTCTGTTCATCAATGTCCGCGTAGATGGGCACGCCGCCAGCCGCATGAATTGCATTCGGAAGCACAACGCAGGTGTAACCTTGGATGATCACTTCTTCGCCTGCTTTCAGTCTGATTGCCTTCAGTAGTGCGAGGAGCGATTCGCGACCTGAAGCAAATAGAAAAGCCTTCGCTTGGAATTTTTCTGCAAGAGCCGTACGCAGTTTCTCGCTGCTTTCGCCGTGACGATACTTCCATGGAACGTAACTCACGGCGAGAATTTTTCGCATGGTGGAGCCATCGATATGTGGTCCGAAGGTGTGGTGGATGGGGGAGGGCAAGAGAGTGGAAAGTGCCTGCCTGCCGGACAGGCAGGGACGGTGGAAAGTAAGGGACAGAAAGGCAAAAGGGTAAGAAGGAGAGACTCTTACGGAAGCAGTTCATCGATGGCCGTTTTTGGCACACGTCCGACGCAGACGAGCAGACTTCCCACGGAGACTTTCTTTGGTCTCGAAGAGAGTGCGATGGCGCGGTCCCCAAATCCTCCCTTCCTGAAGTAATCGAGGAATCGTGTATTCGCAACGCACACGCGACTGAAAATATTTGCGGCTTCTGCCGCGAGTTTCTCGTGAATGCTCACTTCACTTTCTCCGAGTTCGATGATGCCGTCGACGAGGAGTGTTTTCTCTCGCTCTGGTTGTGCGGCGGCCCAGGAGATCGCCGCACGCAGACTATCAGGACTGGAATTATAGGTGTCATCGAGCACCGTGACACCGCGGATCGTCTTGACTTCGAACGTTCTTGCGATGGGCTTGAATGTCCGCAATTCCCTAGCAATGGACGGTAGGTCCATGCCGAGCGTTTGTGCTGCAGACACTGCAAGCAAGATACTGGTGATGGTGTGCGTGCCTGCGATGGGGACTTCGAAGGGAACATGGGAGACCGTGAAGCGAAGACCGTGTGCCGTCTCCTCAATATCGAGTGCATTGAGATCAGCCTTCCCATCGGTTCCAACACTCGTGAGGGTGCAAGAGGGGAGTGGCGCGAGTGTCGCACTTGCCTCATTGTCATGGTTGATGAAGGCATGGCCGTTTGCAGGTAGTGCTCGAAGCAGTTCGCCTTTCGCTTCTCTGATCGCCTCCAGACTGCCGAAGAGCGAGATGTGCTGTGCACCGATGTACGTGATGATCCCAAGCGAGGGCTTCGTGATCTTGCAGAGTCGTGCGATCTCGCCTGCGCAGTACGCGCCCATCTCGATGATCAGGGTCCCCATCCAATCCTTTGGTTTGTCCTTCAGGATCAACGAGAGCCAAGCGGCGACACCCATCTCGGTGTTGACGTGAACGGGGGTCGCCAGCGCTCCACGTTTCTTCAGGATGTGCGCGAGTAACTCTTTCGTCGTTGTTTTTCCGACACTCCCTGTGATGCCGATGACCGTCAGCTGGTGATGAGAGTTCCTGAGGTTCATCGCGCGTTTGAGTCTGCGTTTCTTGAGGAAGGCATCGAGAGGAGACAATAGGAGCCAAGCAACGAGAACAAGCAGTGGCTGCAGAAGCAGAATCAACGGTGTCAGAAACACGAAGATCGGCTCGTGTTGTTGTCCAAATGATGTACACACGACCGTCAAGACGATCGTGAGGAGGATGACGAGGCACGCCTTCTGTGTCGTAACCGGCACCCGTTGTGCTCGAAGGAACATCTGGAGAAGACTCAGCGCTGCAAACAGCAGGAGCCAGCCAGCATAGGTCAGAATCATGAAGAGCATGGTCCCGAATTCTGGGTAGTCCCCCTGTGAACGCAGCAACAGATACCATCCGGTGTTACTGAGGAGGAACAGCAGGACCAGAACGGGTCGGATCTTTCCACACAGTTGTCGAGCGAATCCTTCTCGCTTCAGATGTTCCTTCAGTCGATCGAGTCGCCACTCTTTCAACTGAAAGAGGGAAACGAAGGTGAGGAGAGGCGAGAGTGCCCCGACCACTGTCAAACCGATCATGAAGAAGTGCACACTATTCATCGATTGCATCATACAGTCTTTCCTTGATCACTCTTGCGATCTCCCTAGCACGGTCTCGGTGCACGCCGTGCCTGACGCCATCGAATGCATGGAGCACGCTCCTTTCGATGTCTCGTTCCATCAGGAGCCCATCCGAGAATGGCGTCATGCCATCTTGCTTTCCCCAGAAGAGATCCGTCGGGATCTTGATCGTTTTCAGTATGGGTCGCAGATCTTCTCTGCTCACGCGGATCATCGTTCCGCGCATCACGGGGCTCGCTTTTTCGTAGTCGTGCACCCGCACAAGCTGGTAGAGGAGTTTCTTGCCAAGAGGTGCCAGGTGCTTCAGGAGTGGCAAGGAAAGCAAGAAGGAGCCGGTTTTTGCGAGCATGAGACCAAGAATACGTTTGAAGTGACGAGGATGACGAATACCGGCGGGAGCACAGAGAAAGAGATGTGAAATCGTATGTGGAAGGTGCCCGCCCGGATGCGGTCGGACGGGGAAAGTGGAAGGTTGATTTTCTTGGCGATAGGCAAGCTTCAGAGCAATACGACCGCCGTGAGAATGACCTAATAGGTGGAGTTTTGTATTTTCCACTTTCCCTGCCTGTCCGGCAGGCAGGCACTTTCCACTTTCCACCTCTTTCGTCATCCACCGTTCCACCCAATCCGCATAATCGTCGACGGACCATGGCCTGCTGGGCTCTGGTTCCGAGCCGAAGCCGGGGAGATCTGGTGTCAGCACCTTGATGGGAAGACCTTTCAGTGCTGCACGGAGCTCTGTAAAGGACTCCTTGGAGCCGCCCCAGCCATGCAGACAGACGAGAATCGATTGCACCATGTTATTATAGCCTATTGCAAATAAATATAAATATGGTATAATAGCATCAATACTTCTTTACACACACCCTCTATATGCAGACATGTTCCACACAAAAAGGGAATCGCAAGATGCTGGTCACCCTCATCTTGCTCTTCATCCTTGTCGCTACAGTGTTCCTATTTCTGAAGCAATCCGCTGCTGAGAATGATGATACGGCTGCGAGCCTCATTATGCCAACCACTGAAGAGGAAGAGGTGATCGAGATGCCAACCACTGAAGAGGAAGAGGTGATCGAGATGCCAACCACTGAAGAGGAAGAGGTGATCGAGATGCCAACCACTGCAGAAGAAGATGCTGCGCTCCTTCCTCAGGTGACGCTTCCAGCAGTCGCTCCAGCTGTCATTGCCCCAACGCCATCTGCTACTCCTGCTACTCCCACTGCAATTGCCCCAACGCCATCTGCTACTCCTGTAGCACCAGCGATGCCTTCGCCTATGTAGGGTTCTATGCTAGTCGATTCGAAAGGTGAGTGTGCTCCACTCACCTTTTTCTGCTTTCTCCTTGAACTATCGTTTCAAGTCTGAGAAGCATTCTCTGCTTTTTATGTTCTTTTGAGCGAGGAAAAATTGACAGTTTTATCAAAAGAAGTATATTGTTAATAGTATGAGTGTTGAGGTTTCTCCCAGAGAAGGCTTGGTGCAGATGGCGGGTGCGACTGAAGCTAAAGCTGATGACACTCTCATTGTTGTACCCCCTCTTGAAGAGTTGCCTCATGTTCCGTCGGTGCCCTTCACGCCAGGCCTGAGTCCTGAGGAGTATCAGGCGATGATCGACGATCTCAGTTCTTCGAAGAAACCAAGTGATGTGTTTTCTCGCAAATTATTTTCGAGATTTGATCCAGCTCATCTGACGCACACGATTGTTGATGAGGTGAGAGAGAGAATATCAGCCATTGATCTACTGGGACCTCATGATGCGGAGCAGAGTGAGCTTCTCAAGAAGCGTGCACTGGAGGTTTTTTGGAGCAATCCGGCAGCTCGAACATCTGTACTCACCATGATCGATACAGAGGATCTCACATTGCCAAAACTTGCACTTTCTACGGAAAGTGGTCCTCTACTTTATCCTGCGTGTCATCTTGGCAAAGGGAGTTTCGCAGTAGTCCATGTGGTAGAAGTTTCGACTGATCGTCGTGGGGAACTCCATGTCCTCAAGCGATTGTCGGGCGTACCTGTGTTCCCTGGTACTCTGCCATGGGCGGCTGTGAATCAGGATGATAGTGGACAGCGTGATGCTGTTTCCCGTTTCAATGGTGAAGCCGATATTTTAAAGTGTCTGACTGATGCGGGACTCGTGAATATGTTGGCTCTTCTCTCGCGTCGTTGGACGGCTACCGAGAGCACTTCTACTGGGGAAGTCCATACTCCCTGTATCGAATACGAGTTTCGACATGGAGTGAATCTTGAAGATTTCCATACAAAGGGCGGCATGGGAAAACTTCTAGGGAGAGAAGCATTTCTCATCATGGGAGCACAGTTGGCGGCGAGTGTGTGCGAGATGCACAGAGAGGGGGTGATCCACCGTGATTTGAAACCTCAGAATATCGTGGTGCCTGCGGATGGGAAAGGGATGCTCCCCGTGGATTTCGGTCTTGCACTGCGTGCAAATCAGTCCGGGCTCTCCGGAGGAGCAAGGAACACGCAGCAGAATACGATGCTTGGTACGCTGGCATACATGGCTCCAGAACAGATTGCAGACGCTATGAGCGTCGATTCGAGTGCGGATGTCTTCAGTCTGGCCTTGGTGTATCACTATCTGCGCTATGGTCGCCATGTCTTCGAGGGTTCGCTCCAAGAAGTTCTTTCGGCTCGCAGGTCTGAGATACCCCCGAAGCAACTTCTGAAGCGGTTTGTCGACGATCCCAAGATCCCGCAGGATATTCTTGAACTCCTCAAAGAGGCTTTGGATCCGAATCCGTTGAAGCGTCCTACTGCTCAGAAGATCCTTGAAGCGTTCTTATCCCACACTCCCTTCGCTGGTTTGAGTGCCGGTCAATATAGTGAGCGTATCAAGCGGGGTGAAGCTGGTGTGCCGATGCCCCCCGAACACCTCGAGAGATTGAAGCAACCGGATGCCCCACTCCCTTCGGGTTTCGATCATCATGGGAGTGATAGGGGTGCCGAAGCCATGTTTACCCTCTTCGATGAACAGTGTCGTCTGATGAGCGATCCCCGTAGTGGAGCAGCGACGGAAATTCTCTGTCCTTCGCCGATCAAACGCTCTTCGGTCTCCTCTCGCGCGCGCAAAGTTGCTCTCATTGCGGCATTGGCTGCTGCTGGGTCTGCTGCGATAGCCTTGTCTCTGCGCAAAGGGACAGAGGTCGATGGCACATCAGGGGGCGCTCCTGTGCAGCCCGGTTCCACTCTGCAACCCGTTGTACCAACGCAGGTTTCCCCCTCTGATCCTGTCAAGGAGCCTACCGTCAAGTCTTCGCCGCCTGCAGTCGAATCGCACTCGTTCCCTTTCTCTCCCTCAACCGTTTTCCTCCCGATAGTGGATGAGCATGGTGTGCTGAAGGAATTCGTTCTGTTTCGAGGTTCGGCGTGTGAAACTGTTTTCAAGCAGGGCGAATTCTCCTGCTTCACGAAGAAGGGCGTTCCTCAGGCTATCTTCTGTAGGCTTTCGAATGAGAAGGTAGCGGCGTTCATGGGTCGTCCTGTGGATGAAATTCCTGAGAAAATAAGGAAAGCCAATTCCGCTCAGGTGACGATTTTCTATGATCCTGACACACATCGTGTTGTGCTTTCCTTCACCGAGTGCATGGCGGTCTTCACCGAGGAGGCAGGCCATATCTACTCGAATTTTGCAACAGGTACTCAAGCGGTGTTCGGTGATACTGTTCACGTGGGTCAGAGTCTTGCATTCTTGGATGATGCTGACATTGCCCGAGAGATCGAGAGATTTCTCTCGACGGAACTCGATCCTCTTTCCTTGGGTGATGCAAAGAATCCCATGACGGTAAACCGCCAACAATTAGTTCTCAAGTTGGCCCAGGACATTCTGAAACTGATCGAACAGCACAGAAAGAAGAAGGACGGACAGTAGGGGATCGGATACTTGCTCTCGAGAATGCTGTCTCACGACCGATGCCTTCGGAATGCTGGTCGCCTGTTTCCGCCTCCGCGATGCTGGGGACGGGGACGATCGGTCCTTGGTGTGTGCGTTGGATGCGATCCACCCCCAAGTGGTGGGATTTCGGAGGTCGCGATCGGTGTACGAATGAGCCGTTCGATCGTATGGATTTCGTTGCGCTGGTCGGGTGTGACGAAGCTGATGGCTTGGCCCGCCTTGCCGGCACGACCTGTGCGGCCGATGCGGTGCACGTAGTCTTCGGGGTTATCTGGCAGATCGAAGTTCACGACGAGTTCGATATCACTCACATCGATGCCGCGGGCGGCGATGTCGGTGGCGATCAGGACGCGGTACCTGCCAGATTTGAATCCTGCGAGTGCTTCGCGGCGTTGCGGCAGCGAGCGATTGGAGTGGATCTCGGCGATGGAATATCCCATTTTCTTCAGGGTCTCTGTCACTTTCTTCGCACCGTGCTTGGTGCGCACGAACACGAGGACGGTGCTGAGGTAGTCCTTGAGGAGCTTGTCGAGGATCGCGATCTTGTCGTTCTTTGCAAGGACAATCATGTGTTGTTCGACACGTTCGGCGGCGGTGCCGGCCGGCGCGACTTCGATGCGGATCGGTAAACGCATGTGGGTCGCTGCGATCTGACTGATGGCGAGAGGCATCGTCGCTGAGAAGAGGAGGGTCTGGCGATCCGTCGGCACGACCTTCAAAATTTTCTGAATCTGGGGCGCGAATCCCATATCGAGCATGCGGTCCGCTTCGTCGAGGACGAGCACCGTGACTTCACGCAGCGTCACCGTTCGCTGTTCGAGGTGGTCGATCAGGCGGCCCGGGGTTGCGATCAGGATGCGGGGATTCCTGCGGAGCATCTGACGTTGCAGTCCCATGGAGGCGCCACCGATGAAGACGGCCGTTCCGATATTCAGTTTCATCGCGATCTTCTTCAGAGAGTCTTCGACCTGCTGCGCGAGTTCACGTGTGGGGACGATGATGAGCGCCCGACCTTTCTCCTTCGACAGTTTCTGGAGGAGAGGAATACCGAAGGCGAGGGTTTTGCCTGTTCCGGTCTGCGCGATGCCGATCATGTCTTTCCCTTCCAAGCCTGCTGGAATGGCTTTGTGCTGGATGGGAGTCGGGATCGTGATCTTCATCGTCTCGAGCACACTGAGGATCTCGGGAGAGATCCCGAGGGAGGAGAACTGTGCGGTGTGTTCACTTGGAGGAGTCATATGTTCTTCAGTATCGCATGACTGCATGGGTAAAGATAGAGGACATTGGCTGTCCGTAGCGGCTTCTTTGCCATCACTTGTCAGCAGTACCACCAGAGAATTGTTGTGTGTGCAGAGAGACCTTTCCCTCTGCTCTCCTCTCATCACTATCCCGCGTGATGGATACCAAAACACCACCGAAGCGTATCAATGATCCGACCAACAATGATGCACTTGGTGGTCGGCGACCACCTCTCTCGTTTTCGTACAATCCATCCGTGCTGCTCGAGCATCTGCAGTCGGACAGCGAAGGCATGAGATGCAGGGTACGTCGCTACCCAGACGGTATCGGTCATCGTCTGTCCGGTTGTGACGAGTAGTTCTTCGAGGAAGCGCAAGGTCAATGTGCGAGACAGGGTGATGTACAGTCGCGTGTAGGCGATGAGGAGGAATGCATACAGACATCCTGCTCCCCACAAGGAAGGTGCGATCGAGAACGTCTGAACGAGTGCTCGACACACCATGAACGTGAGTGCAGCGATGCTCCACAGAAGGAGGACACCCTTCTTCCGTTTGACGTGCCAGAGAGCAGTATGGATCACCAGAAACAGAAGAAAGGTACCTCCTCCTACGAAGAAGTTGAGAGTGACGTCTGTCATATCGTTGAAGGAATCTCCCCTCCGCCTTTCTCTAATCGTAGACATCTGCGAAGAGTAAGAGAAATATGGGCGAAGAAAGCGCCGCGAGCGAGGAGGATCACCACCCCATTCTTTCGTTGAATCAAGCGTGTTTCTTCCATGGAAGCAAAGCGTCTCTCCATCATTCCCTTGTCGCCAAGTCCCTCAGCAAAATTGCTGAGGATGGCTTCATCCGATATCCATCCTGCACGTCCGATATCTGCAATGAGCGAATAGGAGAAACCGCGGTACAGGTTCAAGAAAAGCTCGGTGTATCCTACGGCCACAAAACCAAACATGCTCCAGCCAATGAGCATGTCTTGTGGTTCGATCGTGCCATGGACCACCAGAAAGAGTCCATTCCACGCAAGGAAACCCGTGAGGAGAAAGAGTGGGAGGACGTACACCGTGCTCGGTCCTCCCTTCGTAGCACGCGAGAAGAGAGCATGGAAGACGCCGATGCCAAGGAGCACAACGATCGTGCAGGTGGCCTGTACAAGAGGGAAAGACAACGGACTCAGCTTACACTGCTCTCGGCATGAAGCGGTAGAGGTGGACTCCATGTTCGTCCCATGAGTCTGATGGTATCTTCACGAGCTTCCCATGCTGCAGTAATGCACTCTGCATGTTGTTATTTTCAAGATTGGGGAATGAGACGAAGTATTGCTCTTGCTGCCTTGCTGCGAGATCTGGTACTTGTCCTGGGTCTTCGACGATCGCGAGAGAAAATGAATCAGAGCGGTCGAGTGTCAGGCTCCCATTCGAGCGCTTCACAAAGGGCAGCTGCGCATTGAATCCTTCGCCTGCGAAGAAGACGGTATCTGGGGAAGGTTTCACTACATTCAAAATTTTCCTCAGAGCATCCGTCACAGACAGAAACTCGAGGTTGTACGCCATCTCATCCCGTCCAAATGAGGCTGTAGATTCGCCCATACGCTTCATATCGAGCATCGAATACTGTCCTGTTTGAAAGACCTTGAAGTACCAGCGAGAAATGGGATCAATGGTAAAAAAATTGGAGACGAAGAACAGTGTGGCAACTGCGCTGAGAAACACCTCCCTCTGCTCTGCGCGGATATGGAGGCTCTGGAGGGCGTAGTTGAAGAGCAACACTAGGACTGGCACGTAGGCCAAGGTATAGCGTGCATTATTCCATGGTCGCATCCTCGTCACGACGTATGCGCTAGCAAGAAGCATCAAGGAGAGAAAAACAATTCGGGATACTTGGTCGACCGAGTGATGGTGCGGTGATCCAGCAGCGACTCTGAACATGGTGACCACCATGGCAATGACGAGTGTGGCCGTGAGGATCCACTGAAAGTTCAATGCGAAGATATCAAAGAGAAATGTTGTGAATGACGTATTGGCGAAATCAATCGAGAGCAACATGATCCAGAGGTCCGATCCTCCGTCGAAGCCCTCCCAGACTCCCAATGTTGAGCCGCTCGACGATTGAATTTTAAAGTAGAGCACGATGCAGAGTGCCGGTATGAATACCGGAAACAACGTTCGGCAGAACCGTAGAGCATGAGTTTTCGTACATCTTCGAATATCGGGCGCGAGGAGGAAGGGGAGCGCTAAGAGGCTTGCGAGGTACACTCCTGTTCCTGCCTCTTTGGAGAAAGCGAGAGCGAGGCCCGCGAGACCTGCTTGCCAATATTTCTGACGGAGCAGGAAAGAGAGATAGATCGTAAAGAATGGCACCACACCGAAATCGGGTGCGACGTGGAACACATGCACGGTCAATACGGGTGTAAACAGGAGGAGAGCCACACTCGCCGCAAGTTGCAGAGCTGGAGCTTCGGGGAAGAGCGAGCGCAGAAGTCTGTGGAATTCGACTCCAGCATAACTGGCGAGAGCAAGATTGGTGAGGAAGATCAGTTTGATACTGCCTGGACTCAGCAATTGAGCGACACGTTGCAGCCACACATAGGCCATGGACGGATGACCGAAGCAACGGGAATGTTCGATGGAGAGCGGAAACAGTGGTGTATCCATGATACACAGTGCGTATCCTTGACCGTCCCACATGGGGATGTAAGAAAGATACGGTAGTAACATGGCAAGGAAGAAACCAAGGACAACGAGGAGACTGTGCGCATGGACACAGTGTCGGATGCTCACCCAGCGATGTGTCATCGACATCCGAATGCAGTACAGCAAGTAGTGGAGCTGTTCACGGAGTTCGGTGACAGAGGGGAGTTGCGGTGAGTGTCGATTTGTGTGCATTTCTTATCATTATACATTATTATAACTTTTTTTACAAATTGTATAATACATGTTATTACATCACAATTGGGCTGGATATTCTGAAAAAAGTGACTGGGGAGTGAGTGACTTTTTCGCTTAAAACTGCTACAATGGGGAGATTTTTTCATGTTTCACATACACACAAAAAAACAGATGGCATGGACCGCGCTCATTGGAGTTGTGTGTCTGGCATTGCTCGCCGCATGTGTTCAGGCTGGTATCGCTCTCATTCTTCGCTCCTACTATGAGTTTCGTGGTCCCATCACTGCCGATACGACGTTGTACATGGCAGTAGGGCGTGGGCTCCTCAATGGTCTTGTGCCGTATGCGGATCTCTTCGAAAATAAGCCACTGGGGATCTTCCTCCTGAGCAGTGTTTCCCTCTTCTTCTTCGGTGATCAGACGATTGCCAGTGTTCTCGAGGCAATCATCGTTCTGTCTTTTCCCTGCGCGCTCGTCACCATGGCATGGTTGGAGACGAAGCATCTCCCTCGGGTGCGTCGCTCCATCCTCCTCGCACTCTCGTTTCTCTTCGGTGCTCTCCTCGGTCTCTACACCGCTGAGCGCAGCGGAGAATTTCAAGTAGAATCCTTCGGTGCTTTCTTCGGTTTGCTGTACCTCATCACCATTGCGAGACACATGAAGAACATGGGCAGAGTCCGTACGGGCGTTGCGGCTTTGTTCCTGCTCTGTTCGATCGGTATGAAAGAACCGTTCCTCCTCACGACGTGTGCGGGAGCGATCTTCCTCTGCCATGGGAATTTTCGCAGTCTCTGGCGTATCTTTGGCATTCCCGTCGTCCTCGCTTCCTTCCTCGGTGTGACATTCCTCGCTGCGATGGGATACCTCGTTCCCTACGTCACCATCTACCTGCATGAAATGTTCGGGATCCACATTTACGGATCAGGTTCGCCCTGGAGACGCGGACTGGATTGGCAGATCGTGTTCCGTGATGTGCTCGACTACCAGCCCGTCTTCGCTTACCTGATTCTCCTCTTCCTTGGGTACTTTCTCTGGAGGGGGATGCGGCAGAAGAACATCGCACATGCCTCTGTGCAGATCCTCTCCGCACTCCTCGGGACGTACCTCCTCACGTGTGCCGTTGGCATGGGGGGTGCCTACTGGAATCACCATTTCGTCTTTGCCGTTCCCGGGTACACCGCTCTCTTTCTGGTCTACCTTCGTGAGCACGCTCACTTCTCGTTCTCCTGGTTTGAGAAGATATTCCTTTCGCTGGTGGCCCTGCTCCTCATGATCTCCGTCTGGGGGGTTCCTTCATCGGATTATGATCATCGTATTCAGGACATGGAGAAGGATAGTGTGTCTGCGCGAGCGACCGCAGAGCAGATTGATCGGATTTTGAGTGGTTGTGACCTCTCGCAATACCTCTTCATCGGTGGCAACGGTCTCCAACCGTACGCGTACACGACCCATTCGCCGATGGGGCCAAACTTCTTCCAGTACGACTATCTCTTGAACCATGAGCGTCCACTGTTTCGCGAGACGTTCCTCGAGAATATGCGTCGCACACGCATCATCGTTTTCCAGAGCTATCAGATCGACGATCTGAAGGACGATACGAAGAAGTACATCAGCGAGCACTTCACACGTCAGCCGTGGCACTGCGCAGCGCATCCGAGTGCTCCTGATGGCTACACGTTCTACTTCAGGCACAGTAATCAGCCGCAGCAGGGGTGAGCTACTGTATGTTATACTCACACTATGACGCAGGATGAAGCTGCCACTCACTGGCAAAAGCGAGCACATGCAGAACTGAAAGCTGCACGCATTCTCTTTGAAAAAGAAGAGCTGGATGTGTATGGAGAAGTACTGTTTCATTGTCATCTGGCACTTGAGCTCGCTTTGAAGGCTGCCTTTATCAGAAAAGAGGATACTGCTGCACCATTCACACATGATCTGAATGAGCTTGCCGATGCAATGCAGATCATACGAACTCAGGATGAACGAGATGAGTTTGAGGAGATTACAGAATGTGCGATTCTTTCACGTTACGGTGATGAAGCATGGCATGGTCAAAGGCAACGAAAGAAAATGTGCAGAAATGGTTGCAGAAGACTGAGAAATTCCTTTCAATACTTCTTCCATCATGAAGCAGCAAGAAGCTCTCGCATTGGCAAAGAAGTATAAGCAACTTTTGCAGGAAGCGAAAATCCCTGTTACAGCCTTCATCGTCTTTGGTTCTGTGGCCAGAAACGAGATGCATGATCAGAGCGATATCGATATTGCCGTCGTGGGTACATCATTTCGGGGTGATCGCTTCGAGGAAATGCGAGATATCCGGAAACTACGCCTTTCTTTTGGCTACAAATTGCAACCGATTTGGTTCTATCCAGAACATCTGGAAGACAAGTATTCAACGCTTGCACAGGAGATCAAGAGGAATGGGATTGCAGTGTGATGGTGTCACGGGTTGGGATCCTTCGCTACGGCTCAGGACAAGTTGAACCGGCTGGGTGGATGCACGTGGCTTGCCATGAGGAGCGAAAGCGACGAATGGTGTCACGGGTCGGGATTGAACCGACGACCCCGGGCTTATGAGTCCCGTGCTCTACCAACTGAGCTACCGTGACACGAATGGTGTCGACATTTCCTATCATACACGACCGAGCACTCTTTTCGAATACGCTTCGCAGGCTCAGATCAGGAAGAAAAGAGCCATCGCCATGAAGAGCAGCCCGATGTCGCGTACGCCGACGTCGTTCCAGCCGACTTGCGTCAGGATGCCAGCAAGGTGTAGAGCGGCGCCTATAGTAGCGATCTGACGGAGAAGGCGGATGGGGATGACGAGCCCAATGCCAATAGCGATCTCGGTTCCACCGATGACCTTGAGCCACGTATCCGCATTTATTTTCCAAAGGCCGTTCATCCAGTCGGGGATCCAGCCGATCCAGAGCGAGGGATGGATGAACTTGTCGATGCCGAAGTAGAGGAAGACGAAGGCGAGGCCGAGGATCAGAAGATTGCGAGCAGTGGAGAGGGATTGCATGGTGCTATGCTAGCACTGTTCCTTTCTCTTTATTACCATGCGTGTCTCCACTCTCATTCTTTCATCATTCGCTTGTATCACTCTCGCTGCGTGTTCTCACACGCCGGTGAAAAATCCTGATCCGAATCACACCCATGCGGACTTTGCGGTGTGGATCGATGGTAAGCAGCTGGATTTCTCTGGGAAGGAGTACATGTCCGAAGAGCTAACATCGCAGGAGGAAGAGGCGCTGAAGCATCAAACGGGAGCGTTCGTGAATATGGACAGAATCACGCTGCAGAAGTATCTGCATCTACATGACGGTAACGGCCACGTGATTCATCGGCACAAGCCACACTTCACTCTTGCAGATTTTTTTACTTCGTTGCGATTGGGTTTCACTGAGAAATGTTTTACCTCGGGCATTCCCACGCAGGATGGAGAGGTGTGTTCAGATGCTCCCTTCAGATTGTTTGTCAGCGGCAGTGAATTGCCACCGTTCGATCTCTCGTATGATTTCAAGGATGGAGAGAAGATCCTGCTCACGACCGCTTCCGATCAGACGGAACTTCAGAAGGAACTGAAACTCATGACGGATGATGCGTGTCTCTATTCAAAGACCTGTCCATGGCGTGGCGAAGCGCCGACCGAGCATTGCATTGCGGATCCGGAGGTGCCGTGTACGCAGTGATGAGTAGTTAGTAGTTAGTGGTTAGTGGTTAGTAGTTAGTAGTTAGTGGTTAGTGGTTAGTGGTTAGTGGTTAGTGTAATTAGCACAAAATATTGGTTTTTGCTTGCACGAACTACTACCCACTAACCACTAGCTTCTTACATGTACATTTGCTCTAAACATACCCATGCTGCACATGAAGGCGAAGTCTTTTGTCGGCGTCACGGGGCCGACCCAGTTTTCACCTTTCTGCAGCGGCGTAGAGATATTGAAATCTGGAAGGACCATCGACGAAATACATCCTGATAAATTCTCAGGAGCCGTGGCATAGATCCACGTTGGCTTGCCTGCTTGCACCGTGAATGCATTCTGACTGTATCCGTTCGTCTGCACTTGCACGCTGATCACTTGTTGACCGTTCTCATCGAGAGAGACATTCGTATCTTCTGCGAGCTGGTTCGCATTGACGGAGAAAGAGGGGACGAGTGAGGCGAGAGAAACGCCGGTGAGCGCCAGTCCGCTCTGGATATTCACGATACCGAGGAAGATCGAGAGGGATCCTGCGAACGTGAAGAAAAGTTTCCCCGCCTTCCCATGTGCGAAGGTGCTCGCTGCACTGATGCCAAGCAGTGCCGGGAGTGTCCCGAGTGCGAAGGTCGCCATGATCGCGGCTCCTGTAGAGAAATTTCCAGATCCGAGGGCGAGGAGCTGCATCGACTGCGTGAAACCGCACGGAACGAAGTACGTGGCGGCGCCGAGGAGTAGCGGGGCGAAGATGCTCTCAGATTCTTCCAGGTGTTGTAGGTGCTTCCAGAGTGCTCGGGGTAGGGGAATCGAGCAGAATTTTTTTGGAACTAGCTTCAGAATGTTGAGTCCAAGGAGGATCATCACGAGCGAGAGCGCTACTTTCATCATGCCGGTCGTCTTCACGGAGAGGATGAGCGATTTTCCGAGGAGCCCCGTGAGTCCTCCGAGGAGGAAGTACCCGAGTACCCGTCCAATGTTGAAGTGCATCAACGGTTCAAATTTGGCGAGTCGACTCATGCGTGGGTGCACCTCGCTCCACTTCGCCGAAATGGACAGAAGGAGTCCGCCAACCATCGCGAGGCAGCTGCTGGCTGATGCCGTGAGTCCGATCAGAAAAACGGCTCCTAGACTGACTACTTTCTCTGTCGACAATGAAAAAGAGAAGAAGTGTGCAAACGAAAAGAGTTCATATGCACCGATGATGACGATGAGCATTCCGCCCGCTCGCATGAGTCGTGCTCTGTAGGGCTCGCGCATCGGTGCAGCACATGTGCACATCGGGGATTTCTTCTTCATAACTGCCGGACGCTTTAGTGTTCTCTTCACGGTCGCCATTCTAATCCTCTTGGCCCCATTTTCATATCATTGTTTCCTTTTTGAAGGGTCCCTGTGAACGGATATGTTATTCTTCACTCGTGCAACGCACGGTTCCGATCACGATGGCGACACAGCATCCTGATAATGCAGGAGTGCCATGGTGGCGGAAAGACCCGTTCGTACCGACGCAGGATGAAATTGAGGAATTGCTGCTGCTTTTTAAAGAGCTTCCGATTGACGAGTACATGTGGGACTGGGAGGGCAAGTACGTGGACGAAGCCGTAGGAGAAAAATTGTTCTCGCGAGGACGTGAGTTGTTCTTGAAACACCCTCTTGGTACTGACATTCACCTCACGTATCGCATTCCCGCGTTTCAGGGTGAGAAGATGCATCACATGGCGCGAGCGTTCATGAACATTCTGTCGCTTGCCGATTTTGCCTCTGATCTTGGCATTCAGCGGCCGCCCGTGACCGAGATGTTTCTGCCGCTGACGACGAGTGCCTTGCAGCCGATGAAAGTACGCGCAGTGTTTGAGGAGGTGGCTGTGTATCACTCACATCTTTTTCATACGAAAAAGAAATCGATGAAGGAGTTCGTCTCGATGTTCGATGTGACGCCGCTCGTCGAAGATGTTCCGTCACTGCTCTCGATCGAGAAGATTGTTCGTCCGTACTGGACGAAACTGCTCAAGGAGCATCCATCGATACGCGCTCGTGGTCAGCGTATCTTCTTAGCACGCTCCGATCCTGCGTTGAATGCAGGCCTCATTCCTGCGGTGCTCGCGGTGAAAGTAGCACTGAGTAAGGTCAACGAGGTGGCGGGCTCGCTCGATATGGATGTCTTTCCTATCCTTGGTACCGGTTCACTCCCGTTCCGAGGCAGTGTGAATCCGCAGTACACCGAGACATTTCTGACGCAGTATGCGGGTGTCAGGACCTACTCGATCCAGTCGGGTTTTCGTTACGATTATCCGAAAGATCAAGTGAAGAAAGCGCTGCTCGAAATGAAGAAGCAGGTGCCGAAGAAAAAAGTGGTACGCATCGGTGCTGCCGATGTGAAGAAGATCCAGAAACTCTGTGAGTTATTTTCAGACGTCTGGCGACCGACGATCGAGTCCATCGCTCCGCTCATCAATGAGATTGCCGAGTACGTTCCGCCACGTCGCGAGAGACTCCAGCACATTGGACTCTTCGGCTACAGCCGAGGCATCGGCAAAGTGCGTCTGCCGCGCGCCATCGGTTTTACGGCGGCACTGTACTCGGTCGGGATTCCGCCTGAGCTGATCGCAACGGGAAGGGGACTCGTGAAGGCAGGAGAGGCCGGACTTCTGGAAACACTTGAAGAATTCTACCCCGCGATGCGTGAAGACTTGAAGCATGCGGGCAAGTACTTGAATTGCGAGAATCTTGCGCTTCTTGCAAAGAAGAAGCCGATCTTTCGGGAGATCGAGTTAGATATTGATGCGATCGAGAAGATTTTGGAGATTGATCTCGGACCATCAAAATCTCATCATCTCATTCACCGTAATCTCACGTCGAGCATCTATCAGCGTCTGGTCTCTGGCAATGTGGTTGCGGCAGAGATCACGAAGGATATTGTCGAGGCGGGAGTGATTCGGAGGAGCTTGGGATAAAGCGACGTTCTAGATTTTTGTTGTAGTAGCCCGATTCATTGCATCTATCAGGAATCTTTCAATCTCTGGAAATTCTCCTAATACTTGCTCTATAACAGCTTGCTCATCTCTTCTCTGCATGTTCTCCATAAGAAGTTGTGTACGTTGTGAATATGGCCCTTTCTCCATGATCCATGGTATGAATTTTTTACGATAGCCCAAAAGGAGTGCTGCAATCACTGTTGAATAGAAGATCCCTTCATTGCCCATTTGATTTTTGTTCCAGAGAACGAGTGCAATTGCTTCCCATGCAACTGGAAGGTAGGTACACAATTTCACCATATTTTTATATTGAACTTGTAGTGTTTCACATCGTTTCCTTAATATCGATTCATCCAGTTCTTCTTTATCTCTAGAATGCAAAGGGACATCTTCCATATTTTCATTAAAGTATCTTTATCCTTTGTCGTCAATTTCGGTTTGTCTGCTATACTCTCTTCATGACCAAACAAGACGACAAAACACCGAAGAAAGACGAAGAAGTCTCTGATGATCTCATGGCAAAAGTTGCTGCGGCTCAGGTAGGGGATCAGAGAGTCACCGAGCTTGAGAAGAAAATTTTGGAGCTCATCGAACAGCTCAAGAAAGCGCAGGAAGTGGCTTCCAGAGCGCAGGCGGAATTGCAGAATGCGAAGATCAGACTGGAGAGGGAGGCAGGAGACATGCGCAAGTACGCATCCGAGGCCGTGCTCATGAAATTACTGCCGACGATCGACAATCTCCAGCGTGCGTTGAAGCATTTGCCGAAGGATTTGGAGGAGAAGAAGGGGGTTTACCCTGAGCTTGTCGAATGGGTGAAGGGGATGATCGCCGTCGAACAGGATTTTCTGAAGCAGGTCGGGGACATGGGCCTTAAGAGGTTCGAATCTCTCGGTCAGATCATCGATGCTGCGAAGCATGAGGTGCTCATGGAAGCTGCGGGTGAAGTGGGGAAAGTTGTTGAAGTTCTTGAGGATGGCTATGAATTATATGGCAAAGTGATTCGTGTGGCGAAAGTGAAGGCGGGCAACGGTCAGAAATAATTCAGATCTTGTCTTACCCAATCTCTGAGGAAAAATTTCCTAGGTACGTTTCCATTTTGAGGCATATGGAAGCCAAGAACTGCATTTGAACCAGAATCTGTATGCCAGACGACTTGAACTCCTTTTGCTCCTTCTCTGCGATGGACGATTTTGCCTTCTGGCACTAAGAGGAGTTTCCCTCGCTCTTCCTCCCAATGATGTCTGGCATGGGGGATATCTTTTGTGATTCTTTGGGTTTCTCGTAGCACTGCATCGAACATTTTTGTTTTTGCGAGTCTCAACATCAGTAATGTTAATGGAGGGCAATCAATCATTTCTTCTCCGATCAGAAGCGCTTTTGCATGCAAGGCTATACGATTTGCTTGTTCTGTGTCTGAGTTTTCTACTGCATTGAGGATTTGTCGCAAATTACTGTTCGTTTTTTGTAGCTGACGTATCACAATTTCACGAAGAGTTGCTAAGTCTCCAAGGAGCAGAGGTTGTCCTTCAGTGTTCTCTTCGGCGTCATTACCACGGTTCGGAGTATTATGCATGCGTAGTTCAGGTGAGACCTCATCTCCAACATCAATGATGATCGGATATCCGATATCATTGATCCAAGTGACGATCTGAGATTGAATTTCTTTGTTCGCAAGTGCCTGCGTTAGTTGTAGTGCATCCTGTGTTGCTCCAGTACATATCGGCAGGCCTCCATCGCCTTCGGCAAATGAAAGTTTGATATTGAGCGGATTGGATCCACCGAGATTGTGCATGGAGCATGAGGAATGAAGTTCCTATCCTAGGCTACATATCATTTTAAACTTATTTCCACGATCTGTAAAGTCTTTGAAATGCCCATAGCTGGGTGCGGCGGGGGATAAAAGCACAATGGGAAATTGACCCCACTTCGCCTCTGCGAAGGTTTCGAGGGGCAGGGAATTATTTCCAAAGGAGCGGGCATTCTGCCCGCGTATCTCCGATCTCTGTTGTTTTGCAACCCTAACAGCTTCCTCCATATTTTTCACCTCAAACAATTTCACCTCACCTCCGATTTTTAGTATTTCTTTTCCGATCGTCATGCCGCTTTCGGGCAGCAGGATCACGTTTTTTATCTTTGAATTCTTGATACGCTTCGTGAGAGAACTGAAGTCGTATCCGCGGTCTTGGCCTCCCACTATGATCGTTTCGATGCGCTCTCCGAGTGCATCGATCGCGGCAATGGCCGACTCGGGAGTGGTTGAGATCGAATCGTTCACCCATTCGATGCCCTGATGTACTCCCAGAGATTCCAGCCGGTGCGGGAGGCCTTTGAATTGTTTGATTGTTTGGATCGCTTGTTCAGAGTCACTGCCGAGATGCATCGCAACTTTGTACGCCGCTGCGATGTTGCTCAGATTGTGTTCGCCTTTGAGGAGAATTTCATCAAGCTTTACCGGAGCGTCAGTTTTGGAGAACGGAATCTTTCTACCTGCACTCTCTCCGGCGATCTCTGCCGCTTCTTTCGAATCAGCCTGAAAGAATACGATGTCATTTTTCGTCTGAAACCGCGTGATGTGTTTCTTCGCTTCGAGATAATTTTCGAGTGGCGTATATCTTCCATGACTTGCCATGAGTGAGCCCCGTTCGACGGGGCGAATCGAATGGTAGTCGAGGTGCTCCGGGAAGAACGCCGTGATGACGGCAATCTGAGGACTGACCCTCAGATCCATGAGTTGATAACTGCTCATCTCTTGAACAAAAATTGTGTTCGTCTTTGCATCTTCGAGATGAGAAATCGCCGGCTCTCCGATGTTGCCGACAAGAAAAACCTGAGAATTAAGAATTGAGAATTGAGAATTAAGAATTTCAAAAAGGAGAGATGCGGTTGTACTCTTTCCTTTTGATCCTGTGATGCCGATCACGGTGGCCCCGGAGCCAGTAATGGAGTCGAGGAAGATCTGGGTAGGCGAAGTGAGTAGTTTGTAGTTTGTAGTGAGTAGGTCCTTTGGAGGAATGCCTGGGGATTTGATGATCACATCGAATCGATTCAAATTTTCCAAATATTTTTCTCCCCTTCTTAATTCATAATTCATAATTCTTAATTCTTTATCGCGATCAGCAATCACGATCCTGCATCTTGGTGCGTATTTCTCCAACGCTCTTGCCATCGCTTGTCCCTCCCGACCATAGCCGAGGATGCAGATGGATTTGCCGGAAAGGTCACGGATGTGCATCGGACGATTACGAAACGAGCGACACGAATTCTTTCGGCAGACAATGCTTCGTGTTTGGCTTCAGACAGTCCTCTATCAATTTTTCGGGATCGTTGATCGTCGGGAGAATCTCCGCCTCAAACATCTTCATGGCAGCTGTATCACGCAGGTCACCTCGTTTTCTTGCGAGCAGGAATGCCGCTTTGGTTTCGTCAGGTGTACCGACGCACTCAAACGGTTTGAATTTCTCTTGACCAAGCAACTCACGGAAGAGGGGAAGGAGCGTTGCATCGTCATACAGGATTTTCCCGAAGATCTGTTCCAGTGTCTGTCGTGGCAGGAACGCGGCGAGAGCCGAAAAAACGAATGCGCACTTGGGACAATTGCCACACCATGAACCAGTCGCTCCGCTCCGGTTCATGGCAGCGCCATCTTCTCGATGTAGCCCCTCTCCCTCTGGTCCGCCCGAACGTACCGATTCGGTACGGGCGGGGAGAGGGGGTAGGCCTGCCTGCCGGCAGGCAGGGGTGAGGGAGAGAATCTTCCAATTCGTATTGCAACTCGTGAAGTGCTCGAAGTACTGCGGAGAATGCGAGAATATCTCGGCTATCTTCAGCTCCGAGAATGGCCGTAGCAGACTGAAGTACTCGACGTTCGTTCCGATCGTTTCTCTTGCGTACGAGCGAAGCATCTTCTCGAATTCGAGTGACTTGCTCCACTGATGATTGATCTCCGTGCCCTTGAATTCGATGTTGCCGATAGATGCGCTTGCTTCGTTACTCATCACGACAGTGTCGAAGGCATAGAGCTCCGCGAGGAGCAGTGACAGGATCGAGAGGTATGCCGTGATCGGTACGTGGCCGTTGAGCGCGCCCTCCTCATTGAGGTCGAAGAGGTTTCCCGACAGGGATCTCCGGACGGTGATCATCGGCAGTCCCGTCACATGCGCGAGTTCGTCGATGAGTGGGTGACTGCCCATCCGGAGCAGCGTGACCTTGGCACCGGCTTTCTTCAGGAGTTCGATGGTCACGAGCGAGTCCTTCCCGCCACCGATCGGCACGAGAATGCGCTGCTCTGAGATTGGTTTTTGGTTTTTAGTTTTTGGTTTCAGTCGGTTGAGTTTGTTCTCTGCGAGAGGTTGTTCATTCACCGGGAAATTCACGAGTCCTCGGAAGTCGATGTCGTTTCGATAGAAGAATTCCCCGAGTCCGCGTTCGTAGACCATGTTCCAGAACTTCGCCTCCTGTTTCGAGAGCGTTCCCTCGGGAATTTCGATCTTCCTCGGGAGGCATGTTTTGTAGTAGCTGATGCCGCCGATGAGATGCAGAGCCGCGAGTGCCCGTTCGATCTCCCATTCGCGCGCCTTCAGACGTTCATCACTCACGGGTTCGGGCAGGAGGATGGTCTCCTCGAAGTCGATGGAGTGATCGAGTGAATACCGCAGCGAGATCTTCCCCGCATGGTGGTTCCACGAGTAGCCGGTGAAGAGGAAACTGGAGTACTGTTTCATGGGTGAGTGTTCAGTTTACCCGAAACGGAAGTGGCAGGCAGCAGAGAATCGTTGTACGCTTGGCCTGCGTTCTTTCTGTATTCGATGCCTCCAAAGCCATGGTGGCGGAATGGTATACGCGCGCGACTCAAAATCGCGTTCTCGCAAGGGATTGAGGGTTCAAGTCCCTCCCATGGCACCACACTTCGCTCCCTGCGGGGAGCTTCGCGTGGCGCTGCCAAAACATTCAAAGAAAGAATCGCTACGCAGCTTTACCTGACTTCGGCTATGGAACTTCTACATCCTGTCTTCAAGCAGCAGTTCTGCGATTTCCGCTTCACATATTTCTATAAGTGCATCCGGAAGATGATGAGGTGAACCGAAGTGAGTCGGACTATCGTGAAGTTTCTGATGCGGTTTTCCATCATCAACAATATCTTCATCGTCGAATGCTGTGACTGAATTGGGATACAGGAGAGACATAGCGGCGCATTGTAGGAATGTGGAGTAGTTTTGCAAGTGTTTGTTACACTTCTCCCATGCGCATCGCTTCGCTCTCTCCGGCAACGACCGAGATCCTGTTTGCTCTTGAGCAGCAGAAGAATATCGTCTGCACAGACCAGTTCAGCGATTTTCCTGATAGTGCGCAGGCCATTCCTCATCTGAAAGATCATCAGAAGGTTGATACTGAGGCGCTTCGACAGTTCCAGCCCGAGGTCGTGTTCACGTCAACTCTTGTGCAGGAGAGGCTTGCGAGTGAGTTGCGATCTCTGAAGTTTGGAATAATACATCAGGATCCGAGGTCAATCCCCGAAATCTACGAATCGATTCGCCAGATCGGGATCATCCTTGGGTGCGAGCCGAGGGCGCACGCGCTCATCGAGACGATGCAGCAGGGATTCAATGACACGAAGCGCAAGTCTGGATTGTTCTTTAGAAAGCCCAGAGTCTACATCGAAGAGTGGCATCATCCACCGATGGTGAGCGGCAATTGGGTGCCGGAGGTCGTGAAGATTGCGGGAGGAATCCCTTTCGGGGTTGAAAGTGGAAAGTGGAAAGTTGAAAGTAATACAGCAAAAACAGACCGAGCGCCTGCCCGTCCGGTAGGCGGGTCCCCGCCCTCGGGGGAGGCAATCATGAGGAATCCACCAAGTCGTGAGGTCAGCCTTACTGAGATTCAACAATTCGATCCCGATCTCATCGTGCTGAGCATCTGCGGTGCGGGTCAGATGGCGAACAAGGAGCTACTCACGGGTCGTGCAGGATGGAGTGATCTTAGGGCCGTGAAGGAGAATCATCTGTTTGTCATCGATGATTCACTGCTCAATCGTCCGGGACCACGGCTGGTGGAGGGAGCGAGGAGGATTTTTTCTTGGGCATTTCAAGCCTTGCATTAGTGATTAGTAATGAGTGGCTAGTGGTTAGTGTAAGCAGAATCAGACTTTGTTATCATTAATACTAACCACTAACTACTACCTACTAACGACTCGCCAACGCAAAATTCTCACATAAGATGTGACAAAAGGTAGGAATTCTGGCTCTCTGTAGCCACATTCCCAACCATCACATGAAAAGTGTAACGATCTACAAACACGCAGTTGCCCTGCGTAAAAAT
>JAHFJR010000020.1:0-6428 GCA_023245775.1 Candidatus Peribacteria bacterium
TCAGTTCGGATTGAAGTCTGCAACTCGACTTCATGAAGTTGGAATCGCTAGTAACCGTGAATCAGCTACGTCACGGTGAATATGTTCCTGGGTCTTGTACTCACCGCCCGTCAAGTCATGAAAGGTAGAAGCATCTGAAGGACCTTTACCCAGCACCTTTGCGATGAACTCGAAACAGTTCACGCGAAAATCGATGTGAAAGATGATCTCACGTCGCAAGGGTGCTGGGGAGGTACCACGGTGAAACTACTGATTGGGACTAAGTCGTAACAAGGTATCCGTAGGAGAACCTGCGGATGGAACATCTCCTTACCAGGGAGTTATCCTTGGCGCATGCTCTGGCCAGTGTCACGAGCCATCATGCATATGCCAATTGCCCGAGGACACTCCAGCACTCTTTTCTTCGATGTCATCAGTATCATCGACTTTGTCGGTGATAGTGTTGGCATCATAAGAAAGGGTGCTGGACTCGGGAGGACAAATCTTCTCTACTACACGATGGGGTGATCGGGGCTTTTTTGCGAATTGCAAAAAATATGTGGATGGTGATAACATTCGGCCCATTCTATTTTTCCTATGGATACTCTCCGTACGCCATCGAATCATGCTGATGTCTGTCTTCCCTGCGCATACGAACGGGAACTGCAAGCACACACAGAAGGAAGGGAGAGAATGTATGAAGAGGGAAGATGTATCCGGAAAAAACTGTATGCATTGCTCAAGATGATAGGTATCGGCTCAAAAAAATGAACGTTGAATAATGCGAATCGGTCATTTTTCTTGACGAAATGTTTGTGATGTCCGAAAGTATGGCCATATGCCTGCTGCCTTGGAATTAGACGACACCACGGAAGCGCCGAATCAGCATCATGACCCAGCCGTAGCTGAAATTCTCACAGCTGTGAACGATGCTATGAGTCGTGCGGGGATTACTGGTGTATCGGCAACAGTGAATCTAGGAAGCTCTGAGATAGTATTCGAAGGCAACGTAGATCATTACGATGACAAAAGACTTCTGATTGATGGCGTATTATCTATATGCCAAGCCAATAGAATGAGAATGGTGCAAGATGCTGTCAGGGTGAAAGCATGGGAGGAGCAAATGAAGTCGTAGTACCCACGCGAACAGATCACTCGGGAGCACTCTTTAGACGAAGGGCCGAGCAGACTGCTTCGCGAATGGAAGCATCGGGAATCCGTTCAACGATGGCCAAGAGAAATCCATCGACGAACATCTGCTTCGCCATATCCACCTGCAGCCCGCGCGATTGCAAATAGAAGAGATCCTCGCTCGTCACGCGCGAGATCGTCGCCGAGTGGCTCGCTTTCACATCGTTCGTGCGTATTTCGAGGGCTGGAACAGCGTCGATCTGCGCAGTGGGATCAAGCATCAGCACATCTTCCGTCAAATACGTATTCGTTCCCCTTCCCTGCTCGGTAATTTCGATCATGCCGTAGCAGGAACTCTTCGAATGGTCCTGAGCAACACCTTTGATGGTGACCTCGCCACGGCCCTCCGGAGCCGCAAAAATATTCCGTACCGACACGGACTGACGTTCCTTCCCCTTCGCAAAGAAAATCCAGTCGACGGTGCTCTTCGCATCCGGACCGGTCAATCTCGAGATGAGTTCATGAGCATCATTCCTGCCACCGATCGTCGTGCAGTGCCAGTGAATCGAAGCACCTGACGCGACTGTTGACTGGAATTTTTTAGCAGAAGAAGAACTCACCGACACGTAGAGAAGCGAGCTCTGTGGTTCCAGTGTAATCCCAACCGAATGCGTCTTGGAACTGCTCGTATCGAAGATCGTGGCAGTAGCCCCCTTGCCTATCCGGATCTCGACGTAGGTCTCAGGATCAGAAAACGAAAGTCGAATAGGCTTTGCAGAAGGCTCCCCTGCCTTGATATCGATCCGCCTGACCTCTCGGACTTTTTTCATGTGCGGAGTATGGAAGAAAAGAGCAAAAAATGGTATACTGAGTCGATATGCTTACTCCGGCAAACAATCGCAACCGTGACCAAGTGCCTCCGCCAACACCTCCGGTGAAGCTGCCTCCGGAATTGCCAGAGAAAGACCAAGCGCAGCCGAAATCTCTGACCGACCGTCAGACATATCAGGAGATCTTCAACACGATCCTCGCTGAGTCTTTGGATACCTCACCTGACGCAACAAGACGATTGGCTGCACGAGAGGATGCAATATTACTCACACACAGTGATTTCCTGACTACAGAGCAACGAGAGAAGCTCCCATTGATTCTTGCAAGTCGCGATGCAGCACGTAAACGGTTGGCAATCACAGAAGAGATCCTTAATGCATCCCAAGCTACGCCGCCTGACGAACCGGGACAGGAGATTGATCGGACTGCATAAGAGATATGTGTACTGCTTCCTCAAAAGCCTGTTTCAGTGTAGGGAAGCGAATGTCTGCTCCAGAACTATCCCACACACCCCTCCATCTTCAGCCTTCGCTCCTTTTGGAGTAACGCCTGCCTGCCGGTAGGCAGGGCCGACAAGCCATCTCATCCTACGGAACCTTCCATCTCCATCTCGATCAATCTGTTCATCTCCACCGCATATTCAAGAGGCAATAATCGAACAATCGGCTCGATGAAACCGGAGACGATCATGGCTTTCGCCCCTTCTTCGGTGATACCGCGGGACATCAGATAGAACACATCTTCTTCGCTGAGCTTCCCGACCGTCGCCTCATGCGCGATCGTCACATCGTTGTTTCTGACCTGAATATCGGGAATCGTATCCGTGCGACTCGCTTCATCGAGGAGGAGCGCATCACACTCAACGCTTGCTGTGCAGTCGTGTGCGTGCGGTGCGATCTTCAGGAGTCCACGGTACACGCAACATCCGCCATTTTTGCTCACGGATTTACTGACGACGGTGCTGCTCGTATGCGGAGCCAGATGCAGGACTTTCGCACCCGTATCTTGCCATTGGCCCTTGTTTGCAAATGCCAAAGCCATGTGATCGCAGTGTGCGCCTTCACCGGTGAGCATGGAGCATGGATAGAGCATCGTGACGCCCGAACCCATGTTGCCGCCGATCCACTCCATGCGCGCGTCACGGCCTACGATCGCTCGCTTCGTATTCAAGTTATAGGTATCGCGGCTCCAGTTTTCGACCGAACTGTAGCGGCACTTCGCTCCGTCCTTCACGAAGATCTCGACGAGTCCCGCATGCAGTCCTTGGCTACCGTACTTCGGCGCCGAACACCCTTCGATGTAGTGGGCATCGGCACCTTCTTCGACGATGATCAACGTGTGCTCGAATTGGCCCATGTTCTTGGCATTCATGCGGAAGTACGCCTGCAGAGGCTCGGATATTTTCACGTTTTTTGGGACGTACAGGAATGTCCCCCCACTCCAGACAGCCCCATGTAGAGCCGAAAACTTGTGATCCGTCGCCGGAACGCACTTCATGAAATATTTCTGCACAAGTTCAGGATGTTTTTGGACAGCAACGTCCATATCCAAAAAAATAACACCGAGGTTCTCCCACTGCTCTTTCAATTTGTGATACACCATCTCGCTCTCGTACTGCGCACCGACACCGGCGAGCATCTTTCTCTCGGCCTCGGGAATACCGAGCCGGTCGTAGACTTTTCTGATGTCTTCGGGAACTTCTTTCCAGTCATCCGTTTCCTTCGCACCTGTCTGTGCGTAGTAGATGATATTGTCGAGATCGAGTTTGGAGAGATCGGCTCCCCACAGAGGCATCGGTTTCTCCTGAAAAATCTTCAGGGACTCAAGGCGGTTTTTCAGCATCCACTTGGGCTCGCCCTTGTCTTTGCTGATGCGCCGAACCAACGCTTCATCGATGCCTTTTTTCGCTCCATCCGCGTAGGGCGACGGATTATGGTCATCGAAGACGCTGCGATCGAGGCCTGCGAAGATGGGAGCGGGCATTGAGAAGAAATTATACCAGAGACGCCGCAGGCACGGAGGCCTGCTGCTGAGATGTTGTGTATCATCGAATCAGTAGCTCCCCTCCCTGCCCGTCCGGCAAACGGGCGCGGGCGCGGCATCTCTTCCCTCTTGCCATTGGTTACACAATAGTGTACACTTTAGGTACACGTTCCAAATCTCCTCATGACTACCCAAACCATCGGGATCAAAGAATTCCGGCAGAACATGACCAAGCTGTATAGAAAGGCTCAGAAACAGAACATCTGCTTCATCGTCATGAACCATCAGGAACCCGTCATGCGCGTGGAGCCGATCGATGAGGATCAACTGATTTTGGAGAAGTACGCGGATGAGATCGATGAAGCGCTGGAGCAAGTGAAGCGGGGAGAGACGTATTCTGCAGAGGAAGTGCGAGCCTTTTTACAGCGTAAGAAAAAATGAAACTTGAATATTCGCATAAGGCAAGAAATGAGTTGGATCATCTGCCCGAGGCAATTGCAGATCGCATCCAAGACAAAATGGATTGGTTTGCGGAGCAACAGAACCCTCTTGATTTCGCAAAACCACTCGTCGGAATTCAAGAAAAAATCTATCGATTCCGCATCGGAGACTATCGTGCAATCTGCACTATACAATCAGGTGTCATCAGTATCCTCTTCGTCCTCGCTGTAAAACATCGCAGTCAGGCCTACGACTAAGAGCGGGAACAGTGACCCCACATGCCCACGTTTGCCGTCACTGCCGCACGTTCGAGTGCTTCGTATTGACTGCACCGTGGATGCGGATACTTGTAGCAGTAACTTTCAGCGTAGCCCTCGCGGATCATCTCCGCACCGATGTCGATTCCTCCGAAGCTGATGTAGCGCAGCAGACGACCAAAGACATCGCGGTCATCCTGCGGCTCGGGCGTTACCTCAATATCCTTCCCATCCAGAAGTTCGTGCATACGCGTACTCGCCTCTACTCCATAGCAACCCATGGGACGTTTCTGATCCACGCTCTCGGGAGCATTGATGCCGATGACGCGCACACGTTCCTGTCGACCATCCCCCATCCTCACGAGGAGGGTGTCTCCATCCACAGCCCGAACAACATAGGCGAAATGTGCAGTCACCGTCATCGGTGCAATATCAGCGGGAGGAGGAGACGAGGCAACTCCCGAGCGCATGCGACTCCTTGCGGGAGATGACGAAGGCTCTCGTAGCAAGATGAGCATCCCAGCAACCATCAAGAAGCCGAGGAGAATGAGCACACTTTTGCGCATGCGAGAGCCATCAAAGCCTTTCTACTAGGAAAAGGAAAGGTATTTTCTTGACAGAGTTGCTATGAGGGAGACAATGGGGTCAGATTCTTCCTTACCCCAATTCCTATGAGCAATGAAATTCAGCAGGCTCTGGAGGCCGCCAAGAAATTTGTTCCAGTAGTAGAAAAGAGTGACGAAGCTGTTGATGCAGGCACCGAAGACACTGAGGCGAAGGCAATGAATGTGGTAAAAGGAGCGATGTAATTCTCCAAGTTGAAAAGAAAAACCTCCCAAGAGTGGGAGGTTTTTTGTTGGACGGTTCTCGATACGTCCGCCCGAGGCGGACTACTCGAACTGACAAATCGGAGCTGCAGATACTACTCTATCAACCATGTGTACTGTCACTTCGAGTAGCACCGTCGCGGTGCTTATCGAGAAGTTAATGCCTGAACCCCCGCACACCCGTCACCACCATCGCGAGCCCAAGCTCATCGGCTTTCAGGGTGACATCGCCATCGCGGATGGAACCCCCCGGCTGAATCACCGCCACCACACCGTGTTTCGCTGCCTCCTCGAGAGCATCCGGGAATGGGAAGAAAGCGTCGCTCGCGAGAACTGATCCCTTCGCGCGCTCCCCTGCCCGCTTCGCAGCGATCCAGCTCGAGTCGACCCTGCTCGTCTGACCGCAACCGATGCCGACCGTCTCGAGATCCTTCGCGAGCACAATCGCATTGGACTTCGCATGTTTGACGACCTTCCATGCGAAGAGGAGATCCTCAATCTGTTCCTTCGTCGGCTTCTTCTTCGTCACGCAGGTGAGATCCTTCTCAACGACCTGCTTCGTATCTTCATCCTGCACGAGTATTCCTCCGAGTGCGGAGCGGTACGTCACAGACGAGCGTTCCCCCTCTCCCCTCGGGAGAGGGGGTAAGGGGGAGAGGGCAAGTACTCGAATTTTCGGCTTCTGCTTGAGGAAATCCAGAGCCTCGGGATCGAACGAAGGCGCCATCAGAAGTTCTGTAAAAATTTTCTGATCGATGATCTTCTCGACGATCTCCTTCGTACACGGTCGATTGAGCGCGATGATCACGCCAAACGCGGACAGTCGATCCGTATCGTACCCATGTTGGAATGCTTCTTCGATGGTCGGTCTCGATGCAATCCCACTCGGATTTGCGTGCTTGACAAACACTGCGGTGGGCTCGGAGAAATCCAGAACCATCCTCCACGCGGCATCGGCATCGAGGATATTCAGGTAGCT
>JAHFJR010000020.1:6528-29698 GCA_023245775.1 Candidatus Peribacteria bacterium
CGATGGTCGGTCTCGATGCAATCCCACTCGGATTTGCGTGCTTGACAAACACTGCGGTGGGCTCGGAGAAATCCAGAACCATCCTCCACGCGGCATCGGCATCGAGGATATTCAGGTAGCTGAGATCCTTGCCTTGGAGCTGCTTCCAACACTCTGAAGTATCTGAAATTTTATAATATTCTCCCCACTGATGCGGGTTCTCTCCATACCTGAGTTTCCGTCCTTCGGTGAGAAACATCCAGCGATTCATCCCGAAGTAGCCGGCAATATGCATGTCGTAGTTCGCCGTATGCACGAAGATCTTCGCAGCCAGTTCCGCACGGAGATCAGGCGTCGTGAATCCGTCTTTTTGAATCTGAGAGGCGACTCTGGAATAATCAGCAGGATCGCAGAGTACCGTCACCGCATGGTAATTTTTTGCGGCGCTTCGAAGCAGGGTCGGGCCACCGATGTCGATCTGTTCGATGATCTCGGCATCGGTTTTACTCTTGTCACCTGCCGTTTTCTCAAACGGATACAGATTCACGACCACCAGATCGATCGGCTCAATGCCGAGTTTTTTCGCCTCCGCTACGTGCTCAGAGATGTCTCGACGGAAGAGAATACCGCCCATCACCTTGGGATGCATCGTCTTCACACGACCCCCAAAGCACTCGGGGAACTCCGTGACTTCTTCAACCGAAATGGCCTTGATGTTGGCTTTCTGAAGCTCTTTCAGTGTTCCACCTGTGGAGAGAATCTCATACCCTGCATCGACGAGAATCTTCGCAAAATCAACGAGCCCCGTCTTGTCCGACACTGAAACAAGGGCACGTTTCCGGAGCATGACGCAGGAGGGGAACAGAGGAGAGTGTAACAGGCAGAAGGGATCTTGTGAATATGGCTATCCTCTGCTATAATAGTTGGATATATGTCGTCAACACCCACACCAAAACCATCTGGGAGTGAAGAGGTGGCATCTGAGGTCACTTCACTCGCAAAAGGGAAGGGGAAGCAGAAGAAAATCCTCATCGTTGAAGATGAGCGGCCGCTCGCCCATGCGCTCGAGATGAAACTCAAGCATCAGGGCTACGAAACATGTGTGGTGACGAACGGGATCGAAGCGCTCTCCGAAGTGAAGAAGAATGTGTATGGGGTCATCCTCTTAGACCTCATCATGCCGATTCTGGATGGCTTCGCGGTCCTCGAGGAACTGAAGCATCTGAAGATCTCCGTACCCGTCATCGTCCTCAGTAATCTCGGACAGGACGAAGATCGTACGAAGACCAAGGAACTCGGTGCCATCGACTACTTCGTAAAATCCAATACGCCGATCGCAGATATCGTGTCACGCGTTTCTTCTGTTCTCTCTCCCTCGCATGCAGCTCAGTAACATCGACCTCAGCAAGATCCTCGTAGAACAGAATTACCTCTCGCAGGAGGAGTCGAAGGATGTGCTCAAAGAAGCGGATGAGCGTCGTGCCGACCTCCGAACGATCCTCTTCGAACGCAGGTTGCTCACGGCTGATCTCCTCGAGAATGCGCTCGCCGAGTACTACAAACTGCCCTTCTACGATCTCATCGGAAAAGCACCCACGATCGAGATCGTACAGGCGCTCCCCGAGGAGTGCGCGAGGACATTCTCCGTCATTGCCGTTGCCTATGCACCAGACCGAAGCATCACCGTTGCAACATCCGATCCCACTGCGGAAGGATTCGAGGAAGCGATCCGTGCGAACGTGGGCCAGAAAGAGTATCGACAGAGTGGGAAGGCTACCAAAGATGCGGGGAAAACGAAGAAGAAATTTTGGGGAGGGAATACGAAAGTCATCGAATCAAAAAAATTCACGGGTGCGCTCGTGATCGTCTACGCACCGAAGAGTGCTGTGACCGCAGCGTTCGCACTCTACAGGAAACCTCTCGCCACTCGCTTCCAGTCGATCATCAATCAGCAACACCAAGTGGCTCCTGAAATGCTCGAAGAGATTTTCAACGATGCCATCGGACTGAAGGCATCCGACATCCACTTTGAGCCACAGGAGAAAGATGTCGTCGTACGTTTCCGTGTCGACGGTGTGATGCACGAGGCAGGCAGACTCCCGAAACTCTTCTACGAAGGAATCGTGAACCGCATCAAGATCGAAGCGAATCTGAGAATCGACGAACACTACGCCGCACAGGATGGCGCCATCCGGTACACGTCACGCGCAGGCACGATGGATGTCCGCGTCTCCATCATCCCCATCGTCGATGGGGAGAAGATTGTGCTGCGCTTGCTCTCGGAGTACGTCAGGAATCTCACACTCGCCGATCTTGGATTCTCGGATAGCTACAGAGAGATCCTCGAGAAGGCCGCACATAAACCATTCGGAATGATCATCACGACAGGGCCGACAGGTGCCGGAAAATCGACGACCCTCTACGGGCTCATCAAGATGCGCAACCGTCCGGACGTGAATATTTCCACCATCGAAGATCCGGTGGAGTACAAGATCCCAGGCATCAATCACATCCAAGTGAATCAGGCGACGGGACTCACCTTCGCGAAAGGACTACGCTCCCTCGTACGTCAAGATCCGGACATCGTGCTCGTCGGAGAAATTCGCGACTCCGAGACCGCAACCATCGCGGTGAATGCAGCGCTCACGGGTCATCTGCTGTTCTCCACACTCCATGCCAACGACTCAGCAACGGCAATCCCGCGTCTCACGGAAATGGGCGTGGAGCCCTTCCTCCTCGCCTCGACACTCGAAGTGATCGTCGCGCAACGCCTCGCACGGAAGATCTGTCCCCAGTGTCGTTTCAGCTTCACGATACCCACCAGTGAAGCACGACTGCTGTTCAAGGGGGCGCATCACTACTTTGAGGGGAGTGAACCCGTGCATCTATACCGCGGTAAGGGATGCGAGACATGTGGCAATACCGGTTACCGCGGACGCGTCGGAATCTATGAGCTGCTCACGATCGAGAAGAATATGGAGGAATTGATCGTGAAGAAGAGCAGCTCGACAGAACTCCTGCTGAAAGCGCGGGAGAATGGGATGCAGTTCCTGTTCGAAGACGGTCTCTCGAAAGCGCGCTCGGGGCTGACCACCATCGAAGAGTTACTACGTATCGCTGCTCCTCCTGAGGAGATCTACTTCACCACACATGACCACGCTCCCTACACACGCAAAGGCTAAGGCAGCTCCGTGCAAGCACACGAAGCAAGAGGGTACCCGACCAGTGCCAACACTCAAGCAGACCGTGCCACAAGCAACGATCACATCATCTGGAGCCCCCCCATCTTCGCTGGTGAGCGCCGAACAGGGAGCAGGGTCGTCACAGAAGAGAGAGGAAGCCAAGACACCCACGTTGGTCGGTGACGGCACGAAGAAGAAGTCCTCGTTGCAGATCTTCCTGGATAAGCTGAACGGGATTGGTCTCGGCAGGGAGAAAATGCACTTCATCGAGAATCTTGCGATCCTCTTGAACTCCGGACTCTCCGTCATCGACGCACTGAAGACCATCCAGTTGGAACTCCGACTGAAACCGATGAAGAAGATCGTGCAGCAGATCATCGACGAAGTCGACAGTGGCATCGCACTCTGGCGCGCCATGGACAATCAACACTTCTTCTCTCCCTACGCACTCTCCCTCATCCGCATCGGCGAAGAGGCAGGATCCCTCAGTAAAAATATGGAATACCTCTCGGTCCAACAGGAGAAAGATCGATCTCTGCGGTCCAAGGTGAAAATGGCGATGATCTACCCATCGATTGTGCTGACACTCACGATCGGCATCACGCTCGGACTCGCATGGTTCGTACTCCCGCAGCTCGTCGGCGTCCTCCTCTCACTCAATGCGGAACTGCCCCTCGTCACACGCATCATCATCGTGGTCGCAAATTTCTTCAAGCTCCACGGCATCGTTGCAGTACCACTCTTCGCACTCTTCTCCCTCTTCGTTGTCCTGCTGTGCAAGTACACATCCCTCCGCGGACCCATGCAGATGTTCATCTTCCGCATTCCTGGCATCGGGACGATGGCGAAGTCCGCGACCATCGCACAATTTGGAGTGATACTCGGGAGCTTACTCCGCGCGGGTGTTCCCCTCATCGAATCGATTAGGTCCATGGCCGATGTCACCGACACCGTTGCCTATCGTCGTTTCTATGAACGACTCGCCGACAAGATCGACATCGGGGAATCCTTCGCATCCGCCTTCCAGTCGCTGCAAGGCACAGGAGGCCTGCTCCCCGTCTCCGTACAGCAACTCATCATCACAGGGGAAAAATCTGGCACACTCGCCGACATGCTCATGCGCATTGCGGACATCTACGAGAGGAAGGCAGAGGAAGCAGCGCAACGTCTACCCGTCGTCCTCGAGCCCATCCTGCTGATCTTCATCGGTAGCCTCGTCGGCACCATCGCCTTTGCTATCATTGTCCCTATCTACTCGATCGTCGGGTCGGTCGGACGGTGACTCTTTTCTCTCTTCTCTCTTACCCCCTCCTGTATGCGTACGAATACTCACCGTGTCCATACCAAGAAATGTCGAGCGCATACACGCCCGAGAAAGCATCGTGGATTCACGGCCATCGAAATCATGATCGCTGTCGGACTCATCGCTGCCACCGCTGGCATCACGATCCCGATGTTCCGTCAGTACCAGATCAATGCGGATCTCGAGACGGCTGCCGAACATCTGATCCAAGCCCTGCGCGCAGCCCAAACACTGTCCCAGGCAGGAAAATTTGACTCGGTGTGGGGTGTGTACTTCCCCGAAGGAACGGTCTTCGCAGGGAATTCGTACGCCGAGAGAGAGCAGGACCATGACAGTATCTTCCCTCTTGCGAGCACGATCGACACGAGCGGCCTAGCAGAGACGACCTTCACACGTATTGATGGTGTGCCGACGGCGATTGGCAGCGTCTTCGTCACCTCGACCGTCACCGATCGATACCGCCGCATTGACATCGATCGCAGTGGAGTCATCACCGTCAGTGACGTCCTCACTTTCCTCCCAGGAGAAGCGCCCCAAGGAAGCAGCGAGAGCTCAGGCGGCACGAGCAGTTCTTCCTCACAGCAGTCAGCTGGAGGCGGATCGAGCACAGGAGGCAGTACCTCAAGCACGGCGACGAGTTCTGTTGGTAGCCAAGCCATGTCAGGTTCTTCGAGTAGTACCGCGAGTTCCAGTCCAGGAGGTGGTGGGAATGCGAGCTCCAGTGCAGGGTCATCTGCATCGAGTGCGAGTACCGGAAGCGCAGACGATATCCCGTGCGATGTCCGCTTCTCCATAACGAATGCGGGCACAGTCAAGACCGTCGGCACGAATGACATCAAGGTGAAGGTCCTCGGATCCGCGATCACCTACGGAGCAGGGGGACCGAAGGTAGATGTGCGTGTGTCCGCAAGTACAGATGGAGGGACCGACTGGAGTGATCTCTTCGGTGGGAAGCCAGTGCTAGGTAACGAGCAACAGACCTTCGACAATACCTCCTCCGATACACCGTTCGTTCTGCGCGTCAACGGACGCTACTCGTGGCTCTTCAATAAGACGTATGTGTCGGACACGAAAGATGGGCACATCATCGCCCTCCGCAAGGGCGATACCCCCCCATCGTACGCACCGTTCGATCATCAGGAATCGTTGCAGTCATTCTTGAAAGGTGTGCTCGATGCGCAAGGGAAGATCAGTATCGGAACCAAGGATGTCCTCTTCCTGGTGGAACTTGGCACGCTGGATCGCAATGCAGACTTCCAGGACGCCGTCGTCCTCGTCACCTTCGTCGAGAAGCCACTCACCTGTACCGATAGCGGAAAACCCCGCGTGAAGATCCACTTCGACCGACTCGAGAATACGGGAACCGGCGACAGTGCGAGACAGGTCTACGTCGGTCCACATACACTCGCCTTCACACCGGATCAGTGGATCCCACTGCTCGATAAGAGTGGTGATGCCATCATTGACAATGGGCTTGTTGAAGATGTGCAAGGGTTGGCATTCGAGCGCGGGAATGGATGGATCCACATCGTCTCACACGGATCGCATCCCAGTAGCTCGGGGAAGGAAATTGTGGACGCAACAGTGCTCTTCAATCAGGCCTTCATCACGTCCATCGTCAACGACGAAGAGAACAAAGCCGAGAATCCGCGCGACGGCATCGTCAACGACACGGCGGGAGGAGATGAATTCGTCGATGGACCGAATGCCAAGAGCATGACATTCAAGACGCGCGTCACCACCGCCGATGACGGCGTGTACCTCTACTGGATTGCAGGACAACCGAGTGATGCCAACAGTAGTAGTGCGAGCAGCACAAGCAGCAGTACGAGTTCGAGTACGAGCTCCCTCGCAACGATCACCACTGATGCCTGCAGCGTGCCCTACGAGATGGATGCGCACGGCCTTATCAAACTCAAGGGGAAGGCCGACGTCACCGTGAAAATCGTCGGTTCGGAGAGTACCTACGGCCTGCGTGGCCCGAAGGTGAGTGTCCGTTCTCAGATCAGTTTCGACGGTGGAGGATCGTGGAAGCAACTCTTCGGATCACGAGCATTGAAAGGAAATGAGCTCGCCGTCTTCCGCGATACTTCATCGGGGAGCCAACTCGCCCTCTCCTTCAATGGACGCTACTCGTGGGTCTTCAGTGCAACAGTGAAATCTGGTATGGGAGACCGTCACGTCAAACTCCTCCGGAAGGACGAAACATTCGAAGGACTGAGAGAGATCGAGAGACGGGGTGAGATGCGCGGCTACCTTCGTACCATGCTCGATGAGAACGCACGGATGAAGATCGGCAATCACGATATCGCTGTGCTCGTGGAACTCGGAGATGCAGAGCACCCGAACTACCACGACGCCGTCGCCATCCTCTCCATCGACAAGCCACAGAGCCAAGGCAGTTGTGTCATCTCCTCTTCGAGTAGCTCGGTTACAAGCAGCACGAGTTCCGTTGCAAGTTCGAGCTCCAGTCTGAGTGACAACGAGGACACCGACGGAGACGGAGTGAAGAATAAGAAAGATCTCTGTCCCTTCGCGACCACCATGCCGGAATCTGTGCCGACCGAATACATGTCCTTCGATCGCTACGCCCTCACGGCTGCAAGAGGAGCAGCGGGTTCCATCCCCATCTTCCGCACCGGACCGCGGAAGAAAGTGGGCACCTACACACTCAAGGATACTCGCGGTTGCAGCTGCAGCCAGATCCTCGATGCGATCGAGGACAAAGGTCAACACCGTTTCTCGGAGTACCCAGTCCTCCTCAGAAGTATGAAGAATTTGTTCTCCTTCTACGTCACCGATGCTCGAAAGTTCGGTTGTAGTGCCTCGCTCGTCCGCATGATCGCCGAGAGCTCCGAGAACGAGTAGAGTGAGGAGCTGTATGAGATGTCCGCTCCAGACAAGATCGCCTACACGCCGTCATCACCAGTCCCAAGGGAAGCATCCTGCCCCCTTGGGACTGCAGCAGAGGTGCGCCAGCCTGCTCCTGGAAGCGATCATCGCGATCGGCGTCTTCGCACTCTTCCTTGGAGGGATTGGCTTCTCGCTCATCCTCGGAGAGAGATCGACGATCAGTGCGGGAGATCGAACGACCGCAGCGTTCCTTGCGGAACAACAACTCGAAGGGATCCGTCAGATGCGCAACCAGAAGTTTTCACTCCTGACCGTCGGCACACATGGCATGGTGCTCACGGGGACAGGGTGGAATTTCTCTGGAGGATCGACGGTGAAGAATGGGTACCGTTCCAGTGTCACTCTCCTAACACATGCTGTCGATTGGATCGATGTGACATCGACCGTGAGCTGGAATTTCAAGAACACGCGCTCGGGATCGGTCGTGCTCCATACCTCCATCACCAACTGGAGAAAGACGATCCCCGTGGGCAATTGGGCGGGGATGATGAAGATCGCTCAGTCGACGATCGGCGGAACGCCTGACTACCAGAAGATTGCCATCACCGGTACCTACGCATTCATCACGAGCACGAACACCTCCGGCGGCAAGGGGCTCTATGTGTTCGATATCACGAACCCAGCGAGTCCTGTACGCATCGCAACCTCCTTCGATCTCGGAGCATCGGCCTACGGTCTCGCGGTCACTCGTGATCGTCTGTTCCTCGCCACCGACAATCCCGTAGCAGAGATCCAGGTCTTCGACATCACGTCCCCCTCGACACTCGTCCCTGGCAATAGAATCAACAGTTTCGATCTGGCGGGTGCAGGAAAAGCGCGCTCTATCGCCCTCTACGGAAACAACATCTTCGTTGGGTCACTCGATGATCCACCACGTAAACAATTCACCTCGCTCCTGATGAGTGAAACGGGGCCCATCACGATGCAGTCATCACTCGCAATGAGCGGCAGCGTGCTCGATATTAGTCTGCATGAAGGCTACGCGTATGCGGCGACGAGCTACAACGTGGGTGAACTGCAGGTCGTCGATATTTTTGATCCCGCCACCCTCGTCTTCGCTCCAAGTACGGGGATCGATCTCACCGATGTGCAGGATGCTAATGCGATCGCTACTGTTGGCTCATCCGCGCTGCTAGGAAGGCTGAACGGAGCGAGCATCGACGAACTGACGCTCTACTCGACCGCAGCCTCTCCCGTCCCCTCTCCACCGCCAGGACCATGGACGCTGGAAGTAGGAGGAGATGTGAATGCCCTGACATCCATCGCCGGCAGCATCTATGGATTCGTCGGCGGCAGTACGAGTGCCGGACAAATTCGCGTGCTCGATATGAGTAAATTTTCTACGGGGCAAGCGCCGGTGGTGAAGACGTACGACACGCTCGCTACGGTGAACGGGCTCGCGTACGACTGGCAACGTGATCGTCTGTACGCGGTCAGTGCACTCTCACTCTTCGTCTTCGCCCCCAGTTGATGCAGACACCCTTCCCTTCTACCGGCACGAAACCAGGCTACATTCTGCTCATCTCGATCTTGATTATTGGAGCCGTCTGTTCGGTCATCCTCACCTCACTCCTTGCGCTCGGCATCAATGCGCTGCACGTCAGCCTCTCTGTGCAGCAGTCGAATCAAGCGCTGGCACTCGCCCAGGGATGCGCGGATTATGCCCTCCTGCAACTTCGTGCTTCTCCACTCTATGCAGGGAACGAAGTCCTCACGTACCCGACCGGCACGTGCGAGATCCTGACCATCGGCGGCATCGGGAACAGTAACCGTCTGCTCTGCAGTGAAGGACAATCCGGTGATGCCACGCGTAAACTGGAGCTCGTGGTGAACCAAGTCCTGCCGCAAACCAAGATGTACTCGTGGCAAGAAGTTGCCAATTTCTCCCTCTGTGAATGAGAATCTCTAGAACTCGTGCAGGCTTCTCGGTCCTCGAGGTCGTCCTCTTCCTCGGCATCCTCGGCATCCTGCTCGGCACGGTGATGGCCGTAGCGATCTCCACCGAAGAGGCACGCATTCGACAGCGGTCCATCGCAGAAGTCGAGCAGCGGGGCACACAACTCCTTGAAACTCTCACGAAGAACATTCACCGAGCCGAGACCATCCTCGCACCATCTGTCGGCTCTACCGGATCCATCCTAGCCCTGCAGATGGCTCTGAATGGGGAGTTTCCGACGATCTTCGCGAGCACGGCAACAGGGAACCTCCTCTTCGTACAGAAGAATAACATCGCCTCACTCTTGGGTGTCCGCCTCCTCGTGAGCACACTGGTGTTTCGCAATATTGGCGGAACACACGTCGTCGTGTCGTTCGACCTTTCGACGAAGATCCCCCTCGTGAAACCCGTAATCTACACAAGACACTTCGATGTCACAGCCACCCTCTTCCCCGATGATCAGAGTGAAGCAGGCGGCTGTAATTCGTGTCCGCTCCCCAGCTGTAGCAATCATCAAGAACGATGGTACCACTGTGACACCGACACCTGCACGCTCTCGCCCTCCACCTTCTCGTGCTGATCACGCAGGTCACCGCAGAGAACAGAGCACAAGATTTCAATCCAGAACAAAAAAAAATCAAGACAATCATGCTCTCTCCCCCGACCAAGGAAGGGGAAATTTGGTAGACTCACTCCCTGAAACACGGAGGTTTCTCCGTGTCCATCTTCCCTTTCCCCACTCCTTTCTATGTCTCTCTCTTCTCTCCGACGAGCCCCCTCCGCTAGGCAGGGATTCACGCTCATCGAACTCCTCCTCGTCATCGGGATCATCGCGATCCTCGCGGCCATCGTCATCGTTGCCATCAACCCCACCAAGCAGCTCGGGGATGCTCGCAATGCACAGCGCAGGTCCGATGTGAACACGATCCTCAATGCCGTGTACCAGTACTCCATCGACAATAACGGTAACTTGCCAGGCACGATCACAACGAGTGCCACCGCGATCTGTAAGAGTGGTGTCAACGTCGACTGCACAGGCCTGATCAACCTCAACGCCCTCACCGGTTCGTACATTGTTGCCTTGCCAGCTGATCCTCAGACGGCGACCGCTCTGAGCACGAACTACACCGTCATGAAAGACTCGACCAGCAAGCGCGTGACTGTTGCTGCTCCAGGCTCCGAGCAAGGTGCAACTATTTCCGTAACGAGGTAGTTTTCTTCTCCCCTTTCCCTCCTCATGTCGCTCTCTTCTCTCCGACGAGCCCCCTCCGCTAGGCAGGGATTCACGCTCATCGAACTCCTCCTCGTCATCGGGATCATCGCGATCCTCGCGGCCATCGTCATCGTTGCCATCAACCCCACCAAGCAGCTCGGGGATGCTCGCAATGCACAGCGCAGGTCCGATGTGAACACGATCCTCAATGCCGTGTACCAGTACGCTCTCGATAACAACGGCAATCTTCCGTCTGCCATCACAACGACGGCAACAGAAATCTGCCGCAGTGGCGTCAATGTCACCTGCACAGGCCTGATCAACCTCAACACCCTCACGGGTTCGTACGTCGTTGCTCTCCCTGCAGATCCGCAGGCTGCCACCGCTACGAGTACGAAGTACACGATTCTGAAGAATTCCACGACGAGTCGTCTCACCGTAGCAGCACCCAGTGCTGAACAGAGTGCGACGATCTCCGTCACTCGCTAAGACTGTTGAATGCAGAAAGAAGCCCTCCTCACTGCGGAGGGCTTCTTTGCTAGAACCTCATTTTTCTGCTAGAATAAGAGGATTCTATGCTCCTAGGAAACAAACCAATAGTGGCACTTCCTCGTGTCGCCCACCGGTCGCTTGGGACAGCACTGTTCTTTGAGGCATTCTCCCTCCTGGCCATCACGGTCATCCTCATGGGGATCGCCGCATTCTTCCTCGCCAAACACGAACTGAGAGTCCACATGATCTCGGGGTTACAATCAGCGGTCTACGCACGAGAGAATGTCCTCGAGATGACCATCGCAAGAGAGCGTGCGCAAGTCTCCATCCTCGCACACGACCCATCTCTCACACGCCTTCCCTCCATCACACATCTCATTGGCTTTCAGGAACTACGTCGCATCGATCTCCATCAACGCGAAACATCACTCACAGGCCAATCACGAACCATCATCCTCCCTCCATCTGTACTCAGAGACAGTGCAAGAGCTGATCACACGACCTTCCAGCCCATCTTCTCCGACCTCGGATGGATCCTCTACGTCCTCACAGCGCCCGAACTGAATGTGAAGGGGGAGCGAGTCGGAACACTGCTTGCCATCTTCGATCCGAAGGAACTCATGGCACGCCTCTTCGAGACTGAATTCGTTGGATCATCGGCAGAGGTGCTCCTAGCAACAGTGCAAGACAACAATCTGACCATCCTGCACGCCGATGGACAGGGTCACGCGGTCCCTATCCGTACAGAGAATGAGAAGCAGACGCGTCTGATCGAACGAGCGCTTCGCGGCGAACAGGGGGTCGAAGAGACGACCGACTACGCGGGCATTCCCGTGCTCTCCGCTTATCGCACGATGCCTTCCATTGGCTGGACCGTGATCATCAACATGGACGCCTATGAGCTGACAGCGCCCATTCTTCGACTAGCGATGGATCTCGTCGGCATTGGGCTGATGCTCGTTTGCCTCCTCTCACTCTCGATGTTCTTCCTCGCTACTCGCATCATCGGACCACTCGAGGAGCTCGTCAGAAAATTGAATGGTCTCGAAACACATCGATGGAGATTCCGTCGTTCCATCTTCACCGGCAATGAACTCGAGAGTGTCGATAGCGCTGCAGCTGACCTGACGAGGAGACTGCGCGAATCGTACGACCATCTCGAAGACATCGTGCGTTCTCGCACCCAAGCTCTCTACGAACAGAATGCACAAGATGCCGCCATCCTCGAGAACGTTGAGTACGGACTCCTGATGACCAATGAGCACGGCTGCATCGTCTACATGAACCATGCAGGTGAACTCCTCACAGGCCGCACATCTCGTGACATTGTGGGAAAGGATATTCGTGATGTGCTGTGCATTCTGGATAAAGCGAACGAAACCCTGCCTCCAGATACTCACCCTGTACGCTGTGTCCTCACAAGAAAGGAACGCTTCAGTCCGCTGACGGATCCAGAATACTCACTGCTGCGCACGGATGGAACGAAGACGGCACTCCACATCCGCGTGACGCCCATTCTCAAGGGGAAAGAGTGTCTAGGAACGGTTGCAGTCTTCCGTGATACAACGGAAGAGCGTCGCATCAGTCATGTGAAATCCGACTTCATCGCGCTCGTGTCGCATCAGCTACGCACCCCGCTCTCCTCCATGCGTTGGTATCTGGAGATGCTCCTTGGCCAAGACGCCGGTCCACTCAACCCCAATCAACGCGACTACGTCGAGGAAGTGGCAACATCGAACGCCCGCATGGTGCACCTCGTCAATGCACTCCTCAATGTGTCACGTCTAGAGCTCGGGAACATGCACGTGAATACCGAAATCGTGTCACTCCAGAAACTTCTCACCGACATCGCCGATTCTTTCAAGCTTGAACTCAAGCGTCGCAAGATCGAGTTGCAGATCGAGATGGAAGCAGGGCCAACTCCTGAAATCCGCAGCGATCGTGGTCTCCTACAACTCCTCATCGAGAACTTGATCAGTAATGCTGTGAAGTACGGAGAGGAAGGTGTTCCCGTGAAAGTCGGCATCGTCTACGACCAAAGGAAATCGATTGCCACCATCACCGTTACAAACCAAGGAATCGGTATCCCCGAGAACCAGCAAGATCAGATCTTCCAGAAGATGTTCCGTGGCACCAATGCGAAAGCATCCGATACGGATGGCAATGGTCTCGGACTCTACATTTCACACGTTGCCGCAGAGACCATCGGAGCAACGCTCCGGTTCGAGAGTAGCGAGGGAGTGGGCGCGACCTTCATCGTCGAGCTTCCTCTCGAGAGAGACGGCCTCTCAACCGAAAACACACGCTAGGGCTTTGGTGCCTTCCCAAGAATCCTGTTCCAGAGTGCTGCGAGTGATGTACTAACCGACGCAGCGCCTGTTCCAAGAATGTCACCCGCGGAGGCAAGTTTCGGACCGAGGTATGCTCCTACAACATTCAGATGTTCACCGAGAATCGAAAGCCCTGGAAGAATCCCACCGTTTGCGATTGCATAACCACCGATCACCGTCGCCGTCGTGAGACCGCCCACCACTGCAGCACCCTTCAGGAACTGCTTGAGCGTATCGATCGCTTGCGATGTTTTCACATTGAACCAGTTCGGAAGATCCTCCGTGATCCACGCACTGATCTTACGAACCGTCCGCGTCCCCCACATCTTGTTGAGGTCGATACTCTTGTCGCGCAGCTGCCCAAGCTGCTGACGCAACTGATTGTCGAGCGTGGCATTGTCATACGAGCCGTCTGCACGATCGATCTCGGCGAGGATGCTGTTGTGCTCCATCTGGGCGCGAAGGAGCTGACGCAGTGATGCGGTGATGCGCGGCAGCTCCAACTCCAACTTCTTCTTCTGTGCGGGATCAAGCGTACTGAGGTCGGTATCGATCAATTCCTGCGCACGATTCATGGTTTTCTCCAATGTGCGCTGGTAGGCCTCAAAGTCATCAAAATTTGCAAAGGCACTCTCTTTCGGGATCTCCTGTGGCGGTACAGTTGGCATGAGAGGGGGAAGAAAAAATTAGAGAGCCCGCTCGAGGGCTTCGAGGGATTCGATCTGCTGGAGGAGTTTCATCGCCGTAGCGATGCCAACCGCAAGCGGCATCAGTGTCTCTGTGATGAGTGTCTGATTCCGCTCTGCCTCAGCCTCGAGTTGTGTGAAGAGCTTCAGAAGCGTCTGCCGTACCGCAGGCGGCATGGACGTATCCGAAGACAGTGCGGACATGTACTGCCTGATCTGTTCGGGCGTGAGTGTAGAGAGATACTGAGCGAGAGCGTCGGGGGATGCCCCGATCGCTGCAAACTCCTTGGAAGACAGTTGCTGCATGGAAGGTGGGAGAAGGTGAGTGAATTCTATCCCCTCCTAGGCACAGATGACAGGCATCGAAAATGCCATACACACTGAGATCAATCCATCCTACAATAGATCGCCCCTTCCCCCTCCCATGGACCACGGTGACACTCTTCTCAGATTCGATGGTATCAGCTTCACGTACGATCATAAGAAACCGATCCTCAAGAACACCAGTTTCTCCGTACGCGAACATGCGAAGCTCACCATCATGGGCCAAAACGGTGCGGGCAAGAGCACGATCTTCAAGCTGATCACCGGCGAGATGAAAGTGCAGGAGGGAAAGATTCACTTCAAGAAAGGCGCAACCATCGGCATTGCGAAACAGGTGATCCCGCCTGCGGACCTGCAGAAGACCGTCGAGGAATTTTTTGCAGGAGCATTCACGGAGAAGAAGTACGATCTCGAGCGTTCCATCAAAAAAATTCTGGATGTCGTCCACCTGAGAGCACCACTAGGAAAGAAATTGAAAGAATTTTCCGGCGGCCAAAAAGCGCGTCTGCTCCTCGCCTTCGCGCTGATCCAAGAACCAGACCTTCTCCTGCTCGACGAGCCGACGAACAACCTAGACCAGCAAGGGATTGATCACTTGACGACGTTCCTGATCGGCTACGAGAAGACCTGCATGGTCATTTCCCACGACGCAGCGTTCCTCAACTGCTTCACGCACGGTGTTGTCTACCTCGATGCCTTCACCCACACGGTTGCTCAGTACGTTGGCGATTACTACGATGTGGTGGTGCAGATCGGCGAACAGATCGAAGCAGAGAAGCAACAGAACGCGCGGATGGCCAAAGACATTCAGGATCGCAAGGACAAGATCAACTTCTTCTCGCACAAAGGCGGCAAAATGCGCAAGCTTGCAAGCAAAATGCGCGACGATGTCGAGGAAGCCGAAGAAAATAAGGTAGATGTCCGTCAGGAGGACAAGACAATCCCACCGTTTCGAATCGAAGCCACGGAATTTCCACTGCCGTTGGTCCAGATCAGTTCGCTCACGGTCATGCAGGATCATGAGCCCGTGAAGAAGAAAGTGAACGTCACGGTGCGTCGCCGTCATCGCGTATTGATCACAGGACCGAACGGCATCGGCAAGACCTCGCTCCTCGAGGCGATGGCCGAAGGACGTGAGAAAGGTGCAGTGATGACGAAGGGCTGTATCGTCGGATACTACCGCCAGGATTTCTCGGGGCTTCCAACCGAGAAGACCGTGTACGACGTGCTCGCCTCGGCCATGGAATCGCCGAATCACCAGTTGATCTACGCCACAGCTGCGCGTTTTCTTCTGCCCGGCGACAAAGTACAGACGACTGTCGGAGCCCTATCCGAAGGCCAGAAAGGTCTGCTCTGCTTTGCCAGATTTCTGCTCCAGAAACCCACACTCTTGATCCTCGACGAACCGACGAATCACATCAATTTCCGTCATCTTCCGGTGATCGCTGCCGCTTTGAATGAGTACGAAGGAGGGATGATCCTCGTGAGTCACGACCAAGAATTCGTCAATCAGATCACGATGGATGAGACGTTGAATTTGGGGGAGCTGTAGGAGAGCCCTCACTCCGCCCAGCACCTTTTGCGAAAGGGTGCTGGACGAGAGAGGCAGGAGAAGGGGTTAGGGGATGAGGTCGGTAAAGGAGACCCTTGATTTTTTCGTCAATGAATAGTACAATTGGTGTACATTGTACTCCATTTATAGTATGCCAACCGGACGCATCCAGCAACGCATCAATCCGGTTCTCCAGAGAGAGGCGGAAATGATTCTCGAGACGCAGGGTATCAAACCTTCACAGGCCATTATTCTCTTCTACACAGAAATAAAGCGTTTCGGCGGTTTACCTTTCCAACCAACACCTCTTTCAAAGTCGGAAATCCCGAATTCTAAACTCCAGAAAGATCTGCGCAATGCGCAGGGTGGCAAAGGCATACAAACCTTCAAGATAAAGAAGGGATTCTTCGATTCACTGAAAGCTTGCATATGAGGATCGTTCAACTCACGTAGTGATTCTGTTCCATGCAACAGGGAATCATGAATATTTGTTTGGGTGAGCGACACTTTTTGAGCTGCATCAAGAAATGGAGCCGCTTCAGGGATTTGAACCCTGGACCTACTCATTACAAGTGAGTTGCTCTACCACTGAGCTAAAGCGGCAATATGGCCAGTGCATCTTAGCAGTGAATAGGCTCCTGAAACAGTCGTACTACAGCCCTCACCTCCCCGCCCGTACCCGCCAGACCTCTGTCGGGCTGGCCGAACAGGTACGTTCGGGCGGGCCAGCCTCCTCTCCATAAAAATGGAGAGGAGGGGGCCTCTATTTCACTCATAACAGAGCTTCCTTCTCCATTTTTATGGAGAAGGATTGAGGATGAGGGCTGTTTGAGTCATACTGTCCGTCCTGCTCTTTGACGGTCGCCTCGGCATAGTTCGGCTTCTGCCGAACGAAGCCTGGGAGGAACGTCCGGACAGCAACGGAACGCCCAGTGGATAACGTCCACCCGTGCAGTGCATATCAGGTAAGACTGCATGCGGACCAGTGCCACAGTGACGATGCCCCGGCTACGCGTAAGCGCTGCCGCGGGAGTGAAACGTCCCCGATCTACGGGGTTGGCCTCGCCGCGAGGCTTGGCATCACGGCAAACTTTTGGGTGCTGCAAGGAGGAATTGGGTGATCGGAATCTCGACGGTTCCCTCGTACCGGTTGCCCCTCCGCTATTGATCCGCCGAGCAATCGGCGGGCGAGAGAGATGACCGTCCATGCACTCACGTGCAAGACAGAATCCGGCGTACAGAGGGCAGGATCAAGCACAGCTGATTATTCAGCTGTTTTTGATGTACCCTATCCCCTGCCATGAAACGCTCCGAAATTCTCTTCGGCATTCTCCGCATTCCCCTCGACACACTCGCGTGCCTAGGCGCACTCCTCATTGCATACAAATTGCGCGTGCTGAACATCGATCTGATACCGAATGTGCAGCTCCTCACGACTGAAAGCAATTTGCCGCCGCTTTCGTATTATCTGACCCACTTCGCAGTCCCCGCAGTCCTCGTCTACATCGCCGTATCGGCCTCTCTGCAACTCTACGCACTGAAGATCACGCTCGGACCATGGCGCGAGATGGGTCGCGTGATCCTCGCCTCGCTGCTGTGGGTCGCACTCATCATGGCCTGGTTCTTCTTGGTGCAGCGACAACTCTTCTTCTCGCGCCTTCTCCTCGTACATGCGACATTCCTCCTCACGATGTTCGTCCTACTCCTGCGCACACTCACTCTGCTCCTGCAGAGACAATTGTTAGGTCGTGGAATCGGGAAGCGCACGGTACTCTCATGCGGATCGTCTTCGCTTCCCGTCATGATCGAATCGGAGCTTCTCCGTGATGTACGGTACCACTATCTCGGCCATGAAATCTCGAATGCAGGTGTGGCCGCGCAGCAACACACGGAACCCATCGACCTTGTTCTGCACACGGACCCAAACCCGACGAGTGCATCTGCCGCCGAGCTCATCGAGTACTGTCGCAGCCACCAGATCGGCTACGCCTTCGTGCCACCGGTCTTCACCGATGTTCCACACCAACTCTCGATCGGTCACCTCGGGCTCGTGCCAATTCTGCGATTCGAGCCAACACCGCTCGACGGTTGGGGTCGAGTCTTCAAACGACTCGTAGATTTTGTCGCCGGCTGGCTCTTGCTGATCGTGCTCAGCCCCCTCCTGCTCCTGATCGCACTTCTCATCTTTTGCACAAGTGGATGGCCGATCTTCTTTGTGAGCACGCGCGTCGGCCAGTATGGACGCGAGCGCATCCCCCTGCTCAAATTCCGTACGATGTGCAAGAACGCCGAGCAGAAGAAGAAAGATCTAGCCCATCTAAGTCACCGAACCGACGGCCCGCTCTTCAAAATCAAGAATGATCCGCGCGTGACTCCGCTTGGCCGCATCCTTCGACGTTTTTCACTCGATGAATTACCGCAGCTTCTCAATGTGATCCTCGGACATCTCTCACTGGTCGGCCCACGTCCACATCTACCCGAGGAAGTCGCAAAGTACACGCAGTTGCAGAAACGCGTCTTCACCGTGCGCCCCGGCGTCACCGGCTTCGCACAAATCTCGGGCAGATCGAACCTGCCGTTTGAAGAAGAGATGCACCTCGACATGCGGTACATCGAGGACTGGTCACTCGCACTCGATCTCTGGATCCTCTGGAGGACGGTGTTCGTCGTGGTGTTTGGGAAGGGGGCAGATTAAAGAAGGCTCATCTGCTCCGCTGTCTTCTTCTCACCCTTCGCATTCCCAAGTCCCAACAGATACTGCGCCACGTTCTTGCCGTACTGCTTCGTGCGCAGGCGATCGTCGAGGATCAGCACGCTCGCATCTTTTTTGGCGTGCCGCGCGAAGGCGCGGATCAGACGGAAGAGACGGTGCTTCAATCTTGGGAGTGAATACTCCGAGAACGGATCTTGGTACCGAAGTGCGCGACGGGAGAAGACCGCGTGTGATGGATGGTCGAACGGGAGAACTTGTAAAATCAAACTCTTCACCATGCCTTTCGTGAGTTCCATTGTCTCGTATGTCCACGGCGTTGTGACGAGCACGGCGGGCTCAGGAGCCTGCGTGAACTCGGCTTGCATCCGGCTCTGACCACCGGCGAATCCCTGGCATAAAAGTGTTACCCCCACCGCTTCCAGTTTCTCGAAGTGCTTCACGTACAGATCTTCGATCGTGCGCTTACTGCCAACGAGGAGCACGGTTTTGCCTGTTGCCGATTGGAGGAGCTGATCCGTACTCACGCCAATCGGAAGTGTCACTGTCAGATCGCAAGGTGGAAGTGGAGAGAGGGAAGCAGAGATCGTTTCGGTGTTCTGCGGAACGATCGCACCACACTCTTTCGCTAAGCTCTTTGGCATCAGGAGTGTGGTTGGGCACAGGCTATAGAGTTTCGCTGCAAGTTCCTCTCCGATTTTTTCCGGAACGGATTTGATCGACTTATTGCCATCCTGAAAACATTCGATCCATGGAATGCGTCCATCCAGATTCTGCGGATCGAGGATCTTCAGGAGGTCCATCAGCGCATGACGTGCTCCGGCTGGAAGATCGGTCTTGAGCAGTGGCTCAACCACACTGCGAATCGACTCTGACTCTGGACTTCCGAGATCTGAGGGTGCGAGATACCGAAGATCATTGCCTCCGCGCGTTTTCTCCGTCCAGAGCTCAATCAAGTCGACACACTTCGTCAGATGCTCGCTGCCTGTAGCCATGGCCCTGAGTGTCGGGACGAAGCAGGTCCAACCGAGTGCCTGGGTCGCCGTGTCTTCGAGCATGGAGGCATCGTCGATGATGACCGGTGTCCCCTTCAGACTTTTCGTGTCTTCGCTGTTTGCGATGGAGATGAGCTCATGGTGAGAGGTGACGACCGTCACTTTTCCCAACTTCTTTCGCCTCGCGAGATACTCGGGGCTCTCATTGCCCGCTGCAAGTTTTGCAGTCCAGACAGCATACTCGTCACCGTGGATCGGCAGATCGATCTTCAGCTCGGGTGCATAGAGTACGAGCTTCATCGCAAGCGACAGTTCATCTGCGGTAAAGGTCTTCTGGAGTAGGAATGTTTCCGCAGCCTCTTTCGAAAGGATCATCTCGGCAGCAGGAAGCACGACGATAGACTCTGGGAGTTCCAGCCGACGCAGAACGGCATCGAGATTCTTGACGGCGACGACCGTCCTCTTCGTCGCACCTGCAACAACCGACTGTAGCGTTGCTGGAGACAGCGTTTCCTCGACGATCTGCACGGAAGGAATTTCACCTTCTGGTAGAGGACTTGCAGGGATCGAGAGATCATTCGCTTCGGGTAGTGCATGCTTTCGCAGACTCAACCAGTCGGGACGTTTTTTCTTGCTCGTCGAGAGAAGCGAGGCAAACAGACGGCGATAACTTTCGGGTCCGCGCTCAGCGAGAGACTTCAGCCCACCCAACTCTTTCTCTGGAAGGCTCTCGAGTCGCTCACAGCAAAGCCCGAAGAGTTGCAGTGTGGCACGCACGTCACCGAGTGCGCGGTGCTTCGGCGTATGCGTCAGTCCTAGGACCTCGCTCATGAAGCCGAGGGAATAACTCTTGAGTTCCGGATACACGATCGATGCGAGCATCGCGGTATCGATCCACGGACGTTCCGTGAGATTCCATCCCTCACCCTTGAGCATCTTCAGGTCAAACTGGATGTTCTGCCCGACGAGAATCGCGTCGGGCGCGAGCATGCCCTCGATGGTCTCGTGAATGTCTTTGAACGTCGGTTTCCCCGAAAGGTCCACAGGCCGGATCTGTGTCAGTACCTGTACGACCGTTGGAATATCGTTGCTGGGGATCGACAAAAGCTGCTCATACTCTCTCTCCGGTTTCCCGTTCTTGACGACGGCACACGCGTACTCGATGACGCGATGCGTGACGGGCACGAAGCCCGTCGTTTCCGTGTCGAGGACGAGGAGGGAAAGGGGTGGGAGGTGCAGGGTGAAGATGGCTAGTGGGATATTCTCTTTGTAGAGTAGGGGCGTAAGGCCTGCGATCAGACCTTACGCCCCTACTCGTTATGCCTCTATCCTACACGGAGCTTGCCGAAGCACATCATCGAAAATCTGTTCGATTACGGCAACATGCGTATACGCAAGGAACATACTTCGTCACGATCTGTACAAAAGGCAGAGGGCATCTCTTTGGTGAGATTGTGGTAGAAAAGATGATGCTGAATAACTATGGGAACATTGCAGACAAGACTTGGTTTGATCTCTTCGGGACGCATCGGCATGTGGAATTGGATGCGTTTATCGTCATGCCAAATCATGTTCACGGGATTTTGCACCTTTCTTTGGGTGACCTAGGTAGGGGCGTAAGGTCTGCGATCAGACCTTACGCCCCTACAACGAATGCACACGAAAAAATTCTGAAAGGTCCTGTAGCCCATTCTCTTGGTGCGTACATTCGCACCTATAAATCTCTTGTCACCCAAGGCATCCGATCCATTCATCCTGAATTTGAAAGGCACATTTGGCAACGTAATTATCATGAACACATCATTCGAAATGAAACTGAGTTACGACAGATCCGAAAATACATTTCGGATAATCCGAAAAAATGGGAGGAGGATTCTGAAAACATGTAACACCATCATTCCAATTTCTTCGAAGATAGGGGCGTAGCGACAGCGGTCGCTACGCCCCTACAGGAATTCCATGCATCAACATTCGATTCTTTTTCTACTCCTTCTTCTCTGCAGCTACCTCTTCCTTCGTTTCCTCTTTTGCCTCCTCAGCCTTCTCCTCTTTTTCCACCTTGGCCTTCTTCGTCTTCTTCTCGGTCTTCGAAGCTTCCTCTACACCCTCTTTTGTTTCCCCTGATTCCTTTGTTTCTTTTGTTTCCTTTTCATCCTCCTCCTTCGCCCCTTCACTTCCTGTAAGCACCGCTACTTCCACCTCCTCCCCTTTCAACTCTGCAAGTTTCGCCTTGAACGCAGGCAGTTCTTCGTAGTTGTACATGTCGAGCTCGAAGTTGCTGAGTTGTGTGGCGAGGCGGATATTCTGCCCCTTCTTGCCGATGGCCATCGGCCGCTGCGCTTCTTCGACGAACACCGCAGCGCGCTTCTTGACGATGCGACCCTCCTCGTCCATGTGTTGCTCGGCGTTCACGATGATCACGGCGGAGATCGATGCAGGCTGGAGTGCCGTCGAGATCAGACGGATCGGATCCTCCGACCACTCGATCATGTCGACGCGCTCGCCGTTGATCTCCTCCATCACCGACTGGATGCGAACACCCTTCTGCCCTACACAGGCGCCGATGGGGTCGATCCTCGGGTCCGTGCTCTTCACGGCGACTTTGCTCCGCATACCGGCGTCCCTAGCGATGGCCATAATCTGCACGTCGCCATTTCTAATCTCCGGAATTTCCATCTCCAGAAGCTTCTTCACGAGGTTCGCGTTCGTGCGGGAGATCCGCAGCTGCGGTCCCTTGCCCGTGAGTTCGACCTTGTCTAAGTACACGCGGATGCGCTTGCCCGTGTAGTAGTGCTCGCCGGGGATCTGCTCCTTCCACGGCAGCGATACTGTCATCCCTTCGACCTCGAGCGTCACCCAGTTCGGCTCGGACTTCGTGACAGTCGCGGTGAGCAATTCATTCTCGCGATCCTTGAACATCTCGTAGAGGCTCTGCTTCTCGGACTCCTGCAATTTCTGGATGATCACCTGCTTCGCGGCTTGTGCTGCGATGCGGCCGTAGCCGACCGGCGTGACGTCGATCTCGATCTCATCACTCACTTCGCTATCGGGCTTCACGCGCTGCGCGTCCTTCAGGCTGATCTCGAAGTTTTCATTCAGCACCTCGTCGACGACTTCCTTGATGAGGAGCACCGTCGGCATGTCCTGATCCTCACGGAGCACGATGCGAATCTCTTGCTCTTTATTTCCGAAATCTTTGCGGTAGGCGGTCACGATAGCCTGACGAACGGCTTCGAGAACAGCATCGGCTTTCACATTACGCTCGCTGCAGAGCTGGTTGATGGCGGCTATAAAGGAGGCACGCATGGGACAAAAAACGAAGAAAGTAGAAAAGAGAAGTGTAGAGGAAAGCGACCATCTCAAGTAAAATGAGATAGTCAAACTCCCACTAGATTCTGTTACGCCATCATATCATGGAATTGGCAGTGTTGGCAATTCCCGAGTTCTAAAACGAATCCGAACACCTGAGGTAGCTCCTCTACCCTCGTGTTCCTATGAAACATCATCGAAAACTCTCCTCTGAAGAACGCTCTGTTCTTGCCGCTTTGCGGCAAG
>JAHFJR010000040.1 GCA_023245775.1 Candidatus Peribacteria bacterium
CGATGCGAGATCCGTCGCCATGGTCCTACTTGGAATCCCCGACAACTGAATATCATTCCAGTCGCCATGCACGATCAGGTTATCCAGCTTCAGATGCGCCGCCAGACGGAATGCCTCCATCACTTGTCCTTCCTGGCTATCACCGTCCGCAAGCAGCACATCGACGACTCCTTTCTTCTTGAGCATTTTCCTCCCCAGAGCCATCCCAAGCGCATTGGAAGTTCCTTTGCCGAGCGGACCCGCGCCGAACGGAATATCGCCAATTCCTGCTTCCGCGTGTCCGGGAAGCCCAGAAACCGTGCGAAAAGTATCCAGAATCGCCTGCGGAGACGCGAGCCGTACATCCCCACGGTCCCGACCGAAGAGCCACTGCAGGTTGTAGGCAAGGAGCGAGAGATGCCCTGCGCTCATGCGCAGTGATTCATCATGCTCCGGATCACGACGACGATAGAGTTCATAACAGAACGTGAAGGATGAGAGCGGTCCACCCGGATGCCCCGATTTGTGCTTGAGCGGTGCCTCAATACTGAGACGCATCATGATGCTGTGCGCGATCTTGTACGCATCAGCCTCTTCGTTCGTGATCTTCACGGCGTCCTTCGGTCCGATCCAATACCTTTCCTCCGGTTCTTTCACCGCTGCAATACGCTGCAAGGACATCGGTGCCTCTTTCACGTCTTTGCCGATGAACGACTTGAAGTCGGGAAGAGCCATTGTGCTTCAGTGTAAGCGAAGCACTCTCAAATGGAAATTCCAAATTCCAACAATGAAAATCCAAAGTAGGCCTTCTTGCGTCGGTCGTGCACAAAGTTCTCCTTCCAGCTTCATGACAAGCACACATTTTTGGATTTTAATTTTTGGAATTTGGAATGTGAAACTTCTGAAGTTACTTCTTCGGATGATGCACTTTCTTCTGCTCCTCCTGCTTGCCGCTCATCATGTTCTCAACCACCACCGAGAACCACTCGAGTAAATACTCAATAGCCCCAATGGGCTTTAGAATGAGACCTTCGACCTCCTTCGAGACATCGTCGATGCGATCAGTAATACGCCGAAGCGACACCGAGACGAAGATCAGATGGTACGCGAGCACGATGAACATCGAGACGGCGACGATCGAGAGGATGGTGAGAATGTCACTGAGGGAGACCTGCATATCTGAAGTGGTGTATGATCCGTCATCCTACGCATGCATCGCATCCTGCGCAAATCACTGGCGACCGTTTTGGCCCTTCCTGCAACGGTTTCCATTGCACTGCTTTGCCTCTACCAGAAAACGCTGTCGCCAGATCACAGCCCGCTTCGTCATCTCTATCCGTACGGCTACTGCCGACACGAACCAACGTGTTCGGAGTATGCGAAAGAGATGCTGAAGAAACGGGCATTTCCGGTAGCGATGGGACTGATCGTAAAGAGACTGGTAAGTTGCAATCCATGGAAAAAGCCAGCAGATGAAAGGCTGCGCTCATTCATAGAGTAGCTTCACACGGACAGTTGAGAATCAGCAAGAGAGATTGTAGAATCAGTCGTCCGTTCATTTTCGCCTCCGCGGGTGTCGTATAATGGTCATTACCCCAGGTTTCCAACCTGGTGAAGCGGGTTCGATTCCCGCCACCCGCTCCATCCGGCTTCGCTCCCTCTGGAGCTACGCCGAGATTTCGCTTTGTCTCAATCAAAATGCCGGATGCCTCGGCGTAGTGTGGGCGTAGCGGAGCGGAGCCACACGAAGCCGGGCAGTTCTATGCATTCATAGTACTTGCTCTATGCTTTACCTAAGCCAAAAAATCATTCTCCATCATTCCATGCGATTCTTGATCATGAATTCGGGAGAGGAAATTCCATAGAATTGTCGCATGCACTTTGTCTACGTCCTTGAATCTCTCAATCACCAGCATTGGTACTTCGGTATCACGAACGATATCAAAAGAAGGTTGAGTGAGCACAATAGTGGCAAGAGTATCCATACGAACAAATTCAAACCTTGGACTGTACGGCTCTGCATTACTTTTCAAGACCTCAAACGCGCAGAAGAGCTTGAAAAGTACTTCAAATCACACTCTGGGAGAGCTTTTATGAAAAAACATCTAAATGAGAACTGATAGAATGCACACATGCGTATTAGACGAGCCACGCTCGAAGATGCAAAAGAACTTTCTGCTTTGCGGAAAGCAACAATTCAGAACATCAACAAACATGATTATTCGCCAAAACAAATCGCAGTTTGGAGTAAAAAAGCTGATCCAAAAAGATTTCGTGAGACGCATCCGATCGCCGTTCGCTATGTTGCAGTCGAGAACGGAAAAATCACTGGCTTCGCAGATTTCAAGAAAGAGAACCCCGAAATTCTTTTGGCAATGTACGTCCATAAGGATCATATTGGAAAAGGAGTCGGATCAAAACTATTGAAGACGATGGAAAGAGAGGCTAAGAAAATGGGTGCAAAGCGTTTTCGATTAGATGCAACAAAAACTGCTAAAGCCTTTTACGATAAGCAGGGTTTTATAGCGATAAAGTATGTTCAGAATCGGGTAAGTGGCGATGTGTTTCTCATGGAGAAGAAATTGTAAATCTCTCCAAAGACACAGGCTCCTAGCGGAGCGCATCATCAGCCTTCGCTTGTGAGCTTCCCCCTTCGCCTCTGGGCTACAGGGGACAAGTCGGCCGACAAGTGGTTGCCCGCCCGAACGTACCGACGTTCGGTACGGGCGGGTAATACTCTCCAGTAACCCGCTCCACATCATTTCACCTTATACATCTTTAGCAGCGTCGAACCCATCCGTTCGATCGTAAAGACCGGAGGCATCGCCTGAAAAACATACTGCTGCACCTCTGAGTAACGCGTGAAGAACATCACGTAGTTGGATAGTGCAGAACACTCAACAGTGAAATCATCACGCCATGGATACCACGTCACGAGGATACCAGCTGTAGGAACGCAGAGAATTGGATTCGGCTCCGCATGTTCCACGAGCCACTCCATCCCCTGCAGGTAACTCGGCCCCCAGTACTCGATCTGAAAAACCTGATCCAGATCATGCGGATAGAAGAAGCGAACCACTTCATTACGATAGGATCCTTCAAACGGGTGCACAATCCACACTTCGTGCAAGAGTGAGCCCAGAAGAAGGAGAAGACTCACAGAAGTGACCAGAACAGGCTGAATCGTCTTCGAAGAAATCCACGAAAGAAATCGGTCACACCCCACGGCCGCAACGATCGCGATCGCAGGCAAGCAGAAGAAGAACTGACGCATACCGTCGTACCGCACCAGATGGGGTGTGATACTCACGAGAAGAGGGAATGCGATCCAAAGGAGGAGGAACACAGACTTCGATGCTCGAGGAGGAAGAGAGTCAGGATGAGTAGGAACATCGAAACGAGCAAACGAGCAACGAGCAACGAACCAGAAACCAACAGCAAAAAATCCGACCATGAGCACTGGCATCGTCATCAGATACTCGAGCGGACTATAGAACCACGGCAGATCCGCACCCGCATACTCCTTCCCGAAGTAGAGGACCTTGCCAGGCCAGAAGCTTTCGGTGAGAAAAAAGTGGATCGATTGCGGAATCAAACGGAGATCTCCCCAAGCGGAAGGCCATGCGAAGATCGTGCCGAAAACGATCGCAAGCGAGACGAACAGAATCGTACGAAGTGACTGTTTCTGAACAATCGACTCACCTCTTTCCCAGCGCCATAGCAGATAACTGACGGCACAGACAGGAAGCATCAGGAGCGCATTCATTTTGAGGGCAATACTCAGTCCAAGAAGTAGTCCCGTCAGGACAAAGAGACTCACTGACCCAGAGCCTAGCGCTCTGACAAACACGTACGCCGTCATCAGGACTCCGGTCATCACGGGAATATCTTTTGGGTTGTAGTGTGCATGGGCGATCAGCGGAGGAAAGAAAACAAAGAAAAGAACCGCGAGGAAGCCAACGCGACGATGAAACATTCGTTCTCCAAGCAGGAAGATCAATCCAACTGCACCAGCTGCTACCACGAGATTCAGAAGATGATTGGATGCGACAAAAGAAAGGACATGCGCACGGTACAGCTGTTCCGAAAACAGATAATTCACGAGATAGTACAACGGCCCATAGTTCATACCATGTCCGGGCATCAACTCGAGGAGATGTCGATCGCCCGAGCGCCAGAACAGATAAAAAATCTTGCCCCAGTTTCGGTGCAGCGGCTCATCCCACGTCACACCGAAATCGTTGATGACACTCAGTTGCAGAAGAAAATACGCAAACGCTACTCCCAATGCGATGGAAAAGGACGAGTGCCGAGCAATGAACGCACGAAGCGACTGCATTGCCAAACATGCTAGAGGTGCTCGGTGATCGGTGCTAGATGATAGGGATCTGCAAAGACAACACTCGATTCTGCTTCCCAAAACCAAACACCGAAAACCTCATCTCTATTGATTCGGATTCGCAAGTCCCGTCCTCGTCTCGGGTGCAGGCATAGCCCGAAGCATCCGCTCACAGAGACGTTGGTACTGGGGATCCGCATGCTGAGGACATGCATGATTCCTCAGCTGTTTGCGAAGAGTATCTCGCTCCGTCGATGTCAGATCATCGTACGTGAGTTCGCTGGGAACGGATACCAAAGGTACCGTAGCAGGTGTCGGGTCGCAGGGGTTCACCGTCGCAGCAGAACTGATGGAACCACCCTGATCCACTGGAACAATCACAGCAGGAGCAGCGTTCCGAAGTCTGCGCTGCATCAGGAACTCCTGTGGATTGAAGAGCGAGTAGTCGAAGAGGAGCGATGTGTGGCCTGTGGTCCCCTCAGCAAAGGAAGGTGCAATGCCAGCCGTGAGCACAGGGGCAACGAGAGCAATCAGTGCAAGTGCCAACGACGGCTCAGACTTCTTCTTGATCTTCTTTGACATGGATGAGTGTTGGTATTCGCCAATAGTATACCACACAATCATCCAAAAAACCACCGTTTCATCGAAGCCCAACGGCCTTTCTGACGCGTTCCATGGTCAGGGAGGCGGTTTTCTGGGCTTTCTGATTTCCCTCTCTCAGCACCTCCAGCACGAAGGCTGATTTCTTCATGAGTTCCTCACGCTTCCGGCGCATAGGAGCGAAGTGGTCCATACATGCGTCAAAGAGCATCTTCTTAGCATCGCCATACCCGAGTCCGCCCGCCTTGTACCGATCTGCAAGTTTTTTGCCTTCCTCTTTTGAAAGGAAGAGCCTGTGCAATTTGTAGATAGTGCATGTGTCAGAATCTTTGGATTCCTCGACTCCTTTGGAATCAGTAACAATAGCCATTATCGCCTTCTTGATGACCTTCTCATCTCCAAACAGTGGAATCGTATTTCCGTAACTCTTGCTCATCTTCTGCCCGTCCGTCCCAGGGACGACCGCACTGTCTTCACGAATCTTCGGTTCCGGCACCGTCAAGGTTTCCCCGAACGTGTTGTTAAACTTCATCGCGATGTCGCGCGCCATCTCCACATGCTGCTTCTGATCTCTGCCGACAGGAACGATGTTCGCGTCGTAGAGCAGAATGTCGGCAGCCATCAACACGGGATAGCTGAAGAGTCCCGCGTTCGCCTTGATGCCCTTCTCCACCTTGTCCTTATAACTCACCGCACGTTCCAAGAGACCCATCGGTGTCACGGTCGAGAGAATCCACATCAACTCCGTGTGCTCGGGAATCTGCGATTGATAATAGAGAACAGACTTTTCAGGATCAAAACCACAGGCGAGGTAATCGAGAATGATTGCTTCACGTGCCATCCGAAGTGCTACTGCGTCTTGCAGTGTCGTCAGCGAGTGAAGATCGGCAATGAAGAAATAACTCTGATTGGAGGTGTAGGACAGCTCCAGATTCGGCTTGATCGATCCGAAGTAGTTACCAAGATGCAATGTGCCGGAAGGTTGAATACCCGAAAGCGTGCGCATGGGGAGAGGATAGCACGAATCACGCTGCCTCCCTCAACTTCTTCAACGTCGCTTCGAACGCCCGCGGCAGGGGCGCATCAACAATGATCGCTTTCCCCGTCACGGGATGTGGGAACGTGACGCGAGAGGCATGCAGAAAGAACCGATGCAACTTCAGATACTTCTCGAATTCACGATTCGCTCTTGGAATGCCATACACGCTATCCAAGATCAGAGGATGCCCGATGCCAGCCAGATGCCGACGGATCTGATGCTTCTGTCCTCGTTCCAGTGAGAGATCAAGGAAGCACACGGGGCCAATGTTCTCTCGAATCTTATAGTGCGTTGATGCCTCCACCTTTCCCTCTCCACTGCGTGCAGGAAGCTTGAAATCGATGACACCCTCTGGCCGCTTTGGGATGCCGAGAACGATCGCTTGATACTCTTTCTTCCAACCATCAAATTTCTTCTCCAGAATGTTCGCAAGCATCTTCTTGGATTTCGCAAACACCACAACGCCGGAGGTCTCGAAATCAAGACGATGAAGAGCGGTCAAGCCTGGATACTCTTTCCTGAGAAAGTCGAGAAGTGGGAGCGTATCGACTCTCCCCTTCCCTTTCACAACCAACTCTCCGCCAAGTTTACTCACGGCGAGGAACCAAGGATCCTCGAAGAGAATACGATCACGAGCGATGGGCATGCGGAGAGTGTACAGCAGCTACGTTATTTATCTTCGAGATTCAGCAGCTGATCGACACGATGACCAGTGTCTCCTAAAGCCATATGTCCTGGGACTTCTACGTCTACTGCAGAATGAGCCCTTGGTTTCGTATGAGTTGGGATTTGTTCTCCCTCATCATCACTTTTCAAATCAGCAGCTCCTGTATAATCATTGAGACCCATATGCAATGAGAGAAAAGGGCATAGTAGAAAATTTTCTGGGCTAGAATGAAGGCTTTTTGTTTACTGGAAGCCAAGATATGCTCAGATTTTCCCTAATTCATCATGAAAAATATGTTCTCATTGCAATTCGCGTCGTCT
>JAHFJR010000021.1 GCA_023245775.1 Candidatus Peribacteria bacterium
ACCTGAGGCTCAGAACACTCCCGCGGCGACTAAGGAGGAGAAGCCCGCACAGCCTGCTGAAGTCAAAGTGCCACCAGCAGAGAAGCCAGGGGAGAAGAAGCCTCCTGCAAAGGAGACGCTAGGGGAACCAAAGAAGTCTGAGGATCCAGGCGATGCTGGAAAAAGCGACAAAGTGAATGACCAGGTGGAGGAAAAAGCTGGAGATAAGAAGAGGGAGGGCCCCAATGAAAAAGAAGTAGCCGAAGCTCAGAAGACTCTCGATAAAAAGGATGTCACCTCCGCCGAGCGAGCTCTGGCCATCAATACACTCACCGAAGCAAAACTCAACGAATTGGACGCCGAAGCGAAGAAGAGATCTACCCCATCAGAACAACCAAAGCCTGGGAATGTTGATGCACCACCGAAGAAGCCCTCCGAGGCAATCAAGGAACGCAATGAGACGGAGCAGGAACAGAAGAAGCGCCTCATGGGCGAGGTGCGACCCAATGGAGAGACTCCAAAGAAGGTCGAAGGCGTGAAGAAAGAGAAGAATCAAAAATTTAACACGCTGAAGACCGCTCTCGATACAGAGATCGACATGTTCGATGAGAAAATCACGGCAAAAAAGGATGGCATCCAGGCACTGGAAAAGGGTATCGCGGATCTAGGACAACAGATGGCTGGTGCAGCACCAGAGAAAAAGGAGGATATCCAGAAGCAGATCGACGATCTCACGAAAGAACAAGGCAAGGAGCAAGCGGCTCTGAAGACATTGACGCAGGAACGTGCCGTACGCGTCGAGAGTCTCGGGACACTCAATGATGATCTGCAGAAGGATCTGAGGGTGTTGGATCAAATGAAAGCAGACACCGAGAAACTTGCGAAGAGATCCACAGAAAAGATCAAGGACATGGGCAAGGAACTCATCGGCCTTGGAAATGAACTGCTTGGCATCATGGCCCGCGACGGCTTCGAGGTCTCGCACGACGGCTCTCTTGGCTTGCAAGTAAAACCGTCAGCCGAATTGGGGAAGTACCTAGCACTCCTTCTCCCAAGCTCCATCATGAACTCACTCTCTTCAGAGAATCCCCTTCCGGTCCTCAGTGGATTGCAATCCGTCCTCAAAGGTGCACGGGAACAGGCCGAGAAGAAGCAGCAGAAGAAATAGATGATCTCACGCGATCACCTCCACACCATCCTTGGTCAGCAAGACGGAGTGCTCGAAGTGACAGGCCAAGCTGCCATCCGTCGTGAGGACCGTCCAACCGTCGTCCGCCGTATAAACCTCCGCCGAGCCCATCGTCGCGATCGGCTCGATCGCGATCATCGTGCCAACAGGGAGCACAGGGCCCGTCCCCTTCTTGCCCACATTCGGCACATCGGGGAACTGATGCAACGTTGTCCCGAGTCCGTGACCCGTGAGTGTTCTCACCGCCTCGTAGCCTCCTTTTTTGAGCCGCATTTCGATGAACGAGCTGATATCCCCCGTCTGCACCCCTGCTCGCACGACCTCATGGATCACATCCTCGAGGGTTTGACTCGTATAGGCCAGGAATGCCTGTGCCTTTGGAGCGATCTGTCCTACGCCAACCGACACGCACGCATCGGTGTAGAGATCGTCGTAAATGACTCCACAGTCGAGCGAGATGATTTCCCCTTCTTTCAACATTCTCTCGCTTCGTGGAATACCATGCACAACCTCATCGTTGATCGACGTGCAGAGTGTGGCCGTGAAGCCGAAGTACCCCTTGAATGCGGGTCTTCCGCCGCGTGCGAGGATGAATGTCTCAGCGGCTGCATCGAGCTCCAAGGTCGAGATGCCGGGCCTCACGAGCAGCGCGGTGTGTGCGAGGCAATCCCGAAGGATCGCTCCTCCGATGCGAAGCGACGCAACTTCTGCCTGCGTGAAAATCTGGCACTGTGTCGTGAACGCCATGCGGCCATGGTAGCGGCGTTCGTTGACAAATTGAAGGGGTGGGAATAGAATGATGATGTCGAGTCTCAAGCGCAACCTACGCTACCTGGTCAAGAGCAAGACCCACTCCCATCGGGAGTGGTTTTTGTTTGTACGAAATTATTTGCCGAGGGTGGTGGACCGTGGGGGAATTGCCTCATCCCCTAGCCCCTTCTCCTGCCTCTCTCGTCCCTTCGGGACACTCTCTCCCACTGATGCGGGAGAAAGAATATGGAAGATTATTTTTTTCTGGGAGAAGGGGGAGCCCTGTTTTTCTTTGAAAAGAAATTTTCTCATGGATACGGTATTCCAAAGGTTCCTCTCTCCCGATCAGGGAGAGAGGTGTCGCCTCAGCGACGGAGTGAGGCAAGAAAATTTCTCAAACCACCACCCTCCTAAGCTCCCCATACACACTCTCTATGTCCCGATCCGCATCCACTTCACTCACCTTTCCGCTCTTCTCATACGCTTTGATCACAGGCATCGTCTTCTCCCGAAACGTCTTCATACGACGCAGGATGATCTCGGTATTCGCATCATCGGCCCTGCCTTCGTGCTTCGCACGTCCAAGGATGCGTTTCGTTGCCTCATCAGCATCGAGTAGGAAATGGATGCAACGGAAGTCGCGCCCGCTACCAGCCATGATCGCATTGAAATCCTCCATCTGCGCCTCGTCTCTGGGAATCCCGTCAAAGAGGATCTTCGCCGACTTCGGACGCAGAGCAATCGCCTCCTTCACCACCTGCATGATGATCTCGTGGGGCACGAGATGTCCTTGATCGATGTACGTCGCAACGGTTGTACCAAGTTCGGAGCCACTCGCAACAATCTTCCGGAGTTCCCCGCCCGCTTCGAAGATGTCGTAGCCAAATTCTGCTGCGAGTTTCTTCGCTTGCGTGCCTTTTCCTGAGCCTTGGATGCCGAAGAAGACGAGGTCCATAAGTAGTGATGTAATACTAGCCTACTGTTAAATGGCTCAATGGTTAAATTGTTTGCACGCAAGAATCAAGCGTTTCGCTTGCGAACCATTTAGCAATTTAGCCATTGAGCAATCAGATTCGTGATGCATCACTTCACACAAGTTTCTCGTAATCATGCACCAGCAGTTGCGCATTCACCTGACGAATGAGCTCCAGCACGACACCGACGATGATGATGAGACCGGAGCCAGAGATGATCAGATCCTGCGAGCTGAGGGTTGAGTAGTGCGTGAAAATGAGCGGGATGATCGCGACAATGCCGAGGAAGGTGCCACCCCAAAGATTCAGGCGATTACTGACCTTCTCGAGCATCTTCGCGGTCTCCTTACCGGGGCGCACGCCGGGAATGAAGCCGCCGCGCTTCTGGATGTTCTCGGCCAACTGATCGGGTCGGAAGGTCACGGAGACATAGAAGTACGTGAAGGCGATGACGAGGAGGAAGTAGAGCGCCATATACAGAATCGACGGATTCTGGGAACTCAGATTCAACTTGATGAAATTCACAACACCGGCGAAACGCGGAGCGGTCTGCAGGAACTGTGCGATGAGACCGGGGAAGGTGATCAGCGAGATCGCGAAGATGATCGGCACCATGCCTGCTTGATTGAGGCGAATCGGAATGTTGCCTTTCACACCACGACCTGCGCCCTGGTTGGCATACGTGATCGGGATCGCGCGGTGCGCATCGGTGAAGAGCACCACCGCGACGAGCATCGCGAGGGAAACAATGAGGAACAGATAGAACGCACTCAGCTTATCCTGGCCGGCGAGGAACATGTTCGTGAGCGTATTCGGCATCCCGGCGACGATGCCGGTGAAGATCAGGAGTGAGATGCCATTGCCGATCCCCTTCTCGGTGATCAGTTCGCCAAGCCACATGACGAAGACACAACCGACCGAGACGAAGAGCATGGGAGCGAGCACGGCGGGGAAAGTGAGTGGAACGATGTTGCCGCTGCCGCCACGATTGAGGAGCAGGAGGAAACCGTAGCTCTGGATGAAGGCGAGGAAGATCGAGAGCCAACGCGTATAGGTGTTGATCTTCTGCTGACCCTGAATGCCTTCCTTGCTGAGCGCTTCGAGCTTCGAGAAGATCACCGTGCAGAGCTGGAGAATGATGGAGGCATTGATGTAGGGCGAGAGACCGAGGAGTGCGATCGAGAAATTTTGGAGCGCCCCACCGGTGAGGGTGGCGAAGATGCCGAGCGTTCCTCCGGAGTTGCTGTTCTCTAGGAACCGCTTCAGTAAAGCCTTATCGGCTCCCGGCACTGTGATGTGTGAGATCACGCGGAAGAGGATCAGGATGAAGAATGTGAAGAGGATCCGCTTGCGGAGATCTTCCGATCGCCAGAGTTGTGCGAGATAGGTGAACATTGCTTAGAGCTTCGCAATCGTGATCGTACCACCCGCCTTCTCGACCGCAGCCTTCGCCGACTTGGATGCACCGTAGACGGAGAGAGTAAATTTCTTCGTGATCGAACCTCGACCGAGGATCTTCACGGGGAGCTTGCCACTGACGAGACGGAGCCCGGCGAGTGTGGATCGATCGTGACTACCTGCAGGCACTTTCGCCTCGAGCGTATCGAGATTCAACACTTCGACTTCGGTTCGTGTGTGGCTGACGAATCCCCCCAGTTTCGGCTGACGACGGATGAGCGGGGTCTGACCCCCTTCGAATCCGAGGCGTCGGCCCTTGCCTGTGCGTGACTGTTGGCCTTTGGTACCGCGACCCGCGGTCGAGCCGCGACCAGAACCATTCCCTCGTGCAACGCGGCGGCTCGTGTGAGTGGAACCCTTGTTCGGCTTGAGGAGATGCAACATAGATACAGTGCAGAAGAAGTCAAAGACGCAGGAAAGCATACCTCTCTGCGGGCGGGAAGGCTACAGAGGAAATGACAAGGGGTAAAGGGGTTCTCGATACGCCTTCGCCCGAGGCTCGGGCTACTTGAACTGACAAGCATAGCTACACAAAATCCTCTGCCAGCCACATATTCTGTCACTTCGAGTAGTCCGCTTCGAGCGGACGTATCGAGAAGTGTCACTGCGAGTAGTCCCGCCGAAGCGGGGCGTATCGAGAAGCGCTTGCACCCCACACCCACCTCACGTCATACTGTCCACGTGATCCAGTCCCTGTCCCTTACGCTCGGTCTCTCCCTCTCGCTTACGGCGGGAAGGCGGCTGGCTGCGTAAGAGAAACTGAGAAACAACCAAGCAGAGCCCCCTTCCCAAGCGGGCTACGGCATTCGCGAACGCCGTAGCGGGGTCTTCTTTCTGTACTTCTTTTCCTCTCCTCTCCCATGAATACCACCAATGTCACGCCACCACCGGCTGCGCCGGATATCGATCTGTTCGCTCCAAAGACAAATGTATCCAGCCCTACAGACTCTTCTGGATTTTCGGTGAGCGAAATTTGTATCGAATGCGGTAGAGCCATTGATAATGCTCTGCAGAGTCATTGTGGAATGCCTGATTGCAACGAAGTCGCTGCATTCGCACACAGGATATCGAGGTGATGGTCCATTGACTTCCCCTCTCCCTCCCTCGAGAATGCCGTTCACACTTTTCCACTCTCTCCTCGTATGAAAATCGCTATGCAGCTCTCGGTCTCGGTCCCAAACAACGTTGGGTCGCTCGCGCGGCTCTCGGATATGCTCAGGGCTGCCGACGTGAACATCGAGGCGCTCTTCTGTACGGAGGGGAAGATCGAGACGCTGGTGCATCTTGTCGTGAACGATCCCGAAACTGCCAAGATCGTCCTCAGGAACATCGGAGAAGTGATCGCAACGGATGTCGTCTCGTATCAGGTGAAGAACAAACCAGGCGCGATCGCCGATCTCGCGAGGAAGTGCGCAGGGGCAGGGATCAATATCCGTCACATCTACGCAACATCGCTCGGTAAGGATGCGATGTGCTACCTCGAGGTGGATGATCTGGAGAAGGCGAAAAAAGCAATGAAGTAAGAAGGAAGAATGAGGAATGAAGAACGGAGGTCACACCGTACTTTTGAAGCAGCATTCATACTTCCTCATTCCTCATTCTTCCTAGAGGAAGTTTCCTTTCGCACGCTCGTCCATCTTCTTGCTGTCTTCGGCCGTCATCTTGAGTTCCTTGATCGGAAGATTCGGACCCTCGGGAATATGAATACCGAGATCAGCGGCAGACTTGGAAGCGACGCTGATAGGTGCGGCCGCGGTTGAAACCGCCAAAGCAGATGCGACGACCGTACGGCTGCCACGGAGCTTGCCTAGAGCCATCATGGCGGCTTGGGCATTCACGAGCTTGTTTCCTGTACCGAATCTCTTCGCGAGCGCATCCTGCACACCGGCGAGATCGAGGATCACGCGCAGCGGTCCCCCGGCGATGATGCCCGTTCCCTTACTGGCCGGCATCAGACGGAGTCTGGCTGCTTTATGCTTGATATTGACCTCGTGCGGAATCGTACTGCCATGCATCGGAACGAGAATCATGTGACGTTTGGCATCGCGCTGCGCCTTCTGGATCGATGCCTGCACTTCCGCAGCTTTGCCGGTGCCGAGACCGACTTTTCCTTTCTTGTTCCCGAGCACGACCACGGCGCGGAAGCGCATGCGACGCCCTCCCTTCACGACACGCGTGACACGATCGATGGCGAGCGTGACGTCTTCGTACTCGCTCGGTTCACGGCGCTTGTCATTGCGTCGGTCGTTCTTCTTGCGGTCTGGACGGGAGGATTTGGCCATGGACGAGTGAGGAGTGTGTAGCGAGGAGTGGTGAGTAGAAAAGAAGGAAAGGATCTGACTAGAAGAGTAATCCAGATGTGCGGGCAGCATCGGCGAGAGCTTTGATGCGACCGTGGTACTTGCGGCCATTGCGATCGAAGACGACCGTCGTGATCTTCATATCCTTGGCTTTCTTCGCAATGGACTCTCCGACCTTCGTTGCTTCGGCAATGTTCTTGCCCTTCACCGAATGGACGGCAGCCAAGGTCTTGCCAGCAGCGTCATCAATCAACTGAACGTAGATGCGAGTCAGAGAGCAGAACACCGTGAGACGAGGACGAACTGCTGTCCCCGAAACTTTCGCACGGATGCGACGCTTTCTTGCGAGCCGGAGATCGATTTTCGTGGGATGCATAGTAGAGAGTAGGTTACGCGGCGACGGCACCCTTCGCAGCAGCTGCCTTGCCGGCCTTGCGACGGACAATTTCATCGGTATAGCGAATACCCTTGCCCTTGTACGGTTCAGGTGGTCGAAGTGAACGGAGATTGGCGGCAACCTGACCAACCAATTGCTTATCGATACCTCTGATCGTCAAGAGATTCTTATTCTTCTCGTCCTGCACAACCTCGATGCCAGCGGGAAGCGGAAAGTCGATCGGATGCGAGAAGCCGAGACTCATCAGAAGTGACTTGCCCTTCAGTGCAGCCTTGTAACCAACGCCAACGATTTCCAGCTTGCGCTCGTGATTGTTCGCTACTCCTGCAATCATGTTGACGAGCAGGCTCCTCGTGAGACCATGACGCGCTTTCGCATCGCTGTTTTCTAGGACACGCTTGACCGTGATCGTGGAACCGGTGATGTCCACGCCGATCTCGGGGAGCAGCGCGTAGGTGAGCTCGCCCTTCGAGCCCTTCACATGGACCACGCCGGACTTCACCTCGACGGTGACGCCGGAAGGGATTTCGATGATTTTGGCTCCTATGCGGGACATGGAAAATGGACGTTAGGAAACAGTACAGAGAATTTCACCGCCGACATTCTTGGCCCTCGCCTGTTTGCTTGTCAGCAATCCTGAGCTTGTGGAGATCACGGCCAGACTGTTGCCGTGCAGATGCATACGGATCTCTTCTGAACCGACGTACTTGCGTCCGCCGGGAGTCGAGATGCGCTTCAGTAGAAGAGGCTCACGATCCTGACGAAATGAAACAACAAGCTCTTTTCCCACACCGTCCCCGTCTACGACCACAGACTCGAGATAGCCATGCTGTTTCAGCAGATCACAGATCGCCTGTTTGAGACGTGACCACGGCGCGCGGCAGTCGGTCCTGCGACCATGCTGGGCATTGCGCATGCGGGTGATGAGGTCGCCAATGGGGTCTGTGAGGGGCATAGAGTGGAAGAAACCTGCCTGCCGGCAGGCAGGTTACCAGGAAGATTTCGTGATACCGGGAATGTCACCATTGGTTGCCAGTTCACGGAAGCAGATGCGACAAATGCCGAAGAAACGCATGTATCCGCCCTTCCGACCGCAGAGTTTGCAACGATTGTACCTGCGGGTTGGGAATTTTTCCTTCTTCCCCGCAGCCTTCGCCTCCGCGTGAGAGACGTGGCGTGCCTTCCAGCTGTTGATGAGAGCGTCGCGGGCCATTTAGAAGTGGAAAGTAGAAAGTGGAAAGTGGAGTGTCATAGAGAGAGGCAAGAGAGTATGGCAGTCTTAGGCTTTCTTTTCAACGGAAGCCTTCTTGGCTGCCGGCTTCTTGAACGGAAGTCCGATCTGCTTCAGAAGAGCGAATCCACGAACATCCGTCTTTGCATTCGTTGTAATCTGGACCTGCATCCCGAAGATCTTATTCGCTTCGGGTGCCGGAAGCTCAGGGAAAATCGACTGATCGATGATGCCAATGGCATAGTTCCCACCACCATCGAGCTTGGTCGAAAGCCCACGGAAATCACGGATGCGGGGGAGAGCGTACTGGATCAATCGATCGAGGAAGTCGTACATCTGCTTCCCGCGCAGCGTCACCATCATGGCGACGATCATATTCTCACGGATGTTGAACTCGCTGATGGACGTACGCGCGCGCCTCACGGCTGGCTTCTGTCCCGTGATCGTCGCAAGAGATTCGAGAATGAACTGCTGCATATCCTTGGCCGAATACTTCTTCTGACTGAGTCCCACACTCACGATCACTTTCAAGAGACGAGGAAGTGCATGAACATTGCTGACCTTCAGCTCCTGCTTCAGAGCCTGCGCAATATCTGTCTTCAGCCGTTTCTGGAGGGGGACGAATGCCATGATGATCAGGAGCCGCGACCAGCGGAACGAGTAGGAATCGTCGCATGGGCAGGACCAGCTTCGGTCTTGGTAGCCTCACTCGCATCGGCGCCAAAGCCGACATTCTTCCAGAAGCCTTTCTTCTTCGAAGATGGCGTCTTGGACGCTGTACCTGCCTCGCTCTTCTCCATCGTCTTCTTGGCCTCCGGTTCGACGTTGACACGAGACAGAACGGTACCGCTTAGCTTGGCAATGCGCACTTTCTTTCCAGTCTTGGGATCGACCCTGTATCCAATACGGCTAGCTTTACCGGTCTTCGGGTCAACGATCTGCACATTGCTGACGTGGATCGATGCCTCGAAACGCACTTTCTTCCCCTCCGTCTGTGCTGTCTTCTTGATGTGCTTCGTCACCATGTTCACTCCGCTCACCAGCACACGATTCTGGGAGACCAGCACGCGCATGACCGTCCCTTTCTTGCCCTTGTCTTTGCCGCTGATGATGAGAACGGGGTCGCCGTGAGAGAGTTTCATGAGTGGGTTCTGGGGTATGACAGAGAAATTGCTACATTGTTAAATGGCTACATGGTTGCGCAAGCGAAAATTCAGATTGTTGCATGCAAACCATTGAACCATAGAGCCATTGAGCCACTGAATCATTGCCAATGGTGTAGCCATGCAAAGCTTCATAAGACGTCCGGGGCTTGGGAAATAATCTTCTGATATCCATCGGCACGGAGTTCGCGAGCGACAGGTCCGAAGATACGGGTTCCCTTCGGCTCTTTATTACCATCCACAATCACGCACGCATTATCATCGAAGCGAATTCCACTGCCGTCCTTGCGACGTGTCACACTCCTCGTACGAACAATCACGGCTCGTTCGACAGCATGTTGGCGTACGGTACCGCGTGGAGCCGCTGTCTTGATGGCAACGACGATGATATCGCCAATGGCAGCGTAGCGGCGCTTGCTGCCACCGAGGACTTTGATGCAGAGACAAGTCTTTGCACCCGTATTATCAGCAACGTTGAGGACGGTCTGCTGCTGGATCATTGTGGAGGGGAAACCGAGGAAGCCTTCGAAGCCATCTTCGTCGGACTCTTCTCGTACTGGGCGTCACGGTGATCTCGCTTCGTCGTCTGCTCGATCTCTTCGGTCTTCATCTCGGTCACGCGCGCGGCTCTCTTGAGCACCTCCGTCACGCGAAAACACTTCCTCTTACTGAGGGGGCGGCACTCGGTGATGATGACTTCATCTCCAACTCCTAGATCCTGTCCCGCGCAGTCCGCAAGAAACTTCTTGCTAACGCGATAACGCTTCTCATAGATCGGGTGCATCACAGCACGATGCACCGTCACGGTCACGGTATTCTGCATCTTTGCTGCGGTGATGATTCCGGTCTTGGTACGCATGGGGCTAAGGGAACAAAAGATTATTTGGCCTTCGAAGAGCTGGGGGATTTTAGAGTTTTTTTAACATCGTGTGAAGCAGATTCGTCACTCTTTTGATTCCTTTGTTTCTTCTGTTTCCCTTGATTCTTCTCCATTCCCCTCAGTACCGTGCTCATCCGCGCGATCCCCCTCCTCTTGGTCTTGAACCGAGCATGATTCTTCTCTTTCTGCATCTCGATCCCCATACGCATGGCCGCATACTCGCTACGGGCAGCGACAATCTCACGACGGAGCTCGGTCGGCGTCATGCGAAGTAATTCTGTAGTGGGGAGAGTGTTCTTCATACGGCGTGCTTGTGAAGGCTCACGACAAATTTCGTTGCAACGGGGAGCTTGTGAGAGGCCAAACGAAAGGCTTCCTTGGCTGTTGCTTCTGGGAGACCGTCCATCTCAAAGAGCATCGTGCCTGGCTTCACCACAGCTGCGTAGAATTCGACAGAGCCCTTGCCAGAGCCCATCGGCACCTCAGGAGACTTCCTCGTGATGGGCTTCTGAGGGAAAATACGACACCAGATTTTTCCTCCGCGCGCGGCCTCATGGGTCAGAGCACGACGGGCAGCCTCGAGCTGACGAGAGGTGATTTCGCCAGCCTCTTGACTCTTCAGGCCATAGGTACCGAACGCAAGCAGCGCTCCACGAGTCGCCTTGCCCTTAAACTGACCGCGTCCACGGTGGTGTTTCCGATACTTGGTGCGAATGGGTTGCAGCATGTTAGTGAGCGTCAGGAAGCGAAGTGAGAGCAGCCGATTTAGCCTGTTGAATCTTCTTGAAGACCATGCCCTTGTAGACCCAGACCTGCACACCGATCGTTCCGTACGTCGTCACGGCGTGGCGAGTAGCGAACTGGATGTTGGCACGGAGTGTCTGAAGCGGAACATTGCCCTCCTTGAAACTGTCCGTGCGTGCGATCTCGGCGCCGTTCAAACGGCCCGAGACACCGATCTTGATACCGATGAGACCCGCCTGCATGGCTCGCTCCATCGCCATCTTGCACGCTCTGCGATAGGGCATACGACGTTGGATCTGACTCTGGATGCTCTCGGCGATGCAGACAGCATCGGCATCGGGGGTCCTGATCTCATGGACATTGACCTCGAACGAACCACCAAACTTCTTCTCGAGTTCTTTACGAAGATCTTCGATCGCAGCTCCCTGCTTGCCAATGATCACACCAGGCTTACTCGTATGAAGCAGTACCGAGACCTTCTTCCCGCGCTCGATCTCGATGAGGCTCAAGCCCGCATCGACGAACTTCTTCTCCAGAAAACGGCGAATGCGCACGTCATCGAGGAACATCTTGCGGAACTTGTCCTTGGTTGCAAACCACGTACTCGGCCACGAGTGTGTGATGCCGATACGGAAGCCGTTGGGATTGACTTTTTGACCCATGAGAGACAGGGATTGTAGAGGGAAGAGGAAGAACTGAGAAGAAGTAAGAATTAGGAATTAGGAATTAAGAATGTGCAATCGGAGTCTTGGACTTTGGAGAAATCTTCTTGAGAACTTTTTGCGCAGAAACAGCCTTGAGGTCATCTTTGGTGGGATTCTTAATTCTTAATTCCTGATTCCTCATTCTTTTCTGATCCTCTTTAGCATCAGCAAAACCCAACGTAATCGAAATGTGGCACAAAAATTTTCGGATCGGACGTACGCGGCCGCGGGCCATAGGAATGCCACGACGGTACGCTGTTCCTTGGTTGACAACGACGGTCTTGAGCATCAACGATTGTGCATCCTGCTTGGAATTATGCTCGGCATTCGCGATCGCCGAGCGGAGAACGTCTTCGAAGAGGCGTGCGCTCTTCTTGCTGGTATTTCGTAGGAGTTCCATGGCATCCGGCACGGTGAGCCCACGGACCATCTTGGCCATCAGATTGGCCTTCTTTGGAGCGAGCCGAGCAGAGAGGTGACGGGCGAACATAGGAATGGATTACTTTGCGGCGGGAGCGGCGTTGACGGGTTTGCCTGGAGGAGCGGCTTCGGCTTTGCTCATCTTGCCGCCGTGGATGCGGAACTTCGTGGTCCAACTGAACTCTCCGAGTTTGTGACCGACCATCTGTTCTGTGATGTAGACAGGGGGGAACTCCTTGCCGTTATGAACAGCGAAGGTGAAGCCGACAAACTCAGGCGGAATATCGCAGTCTCTCGCCCACGTCTTGAGAATCTTCTTCTCTTGCTTCGCCGTCATCTTCATGACTTTAGTGAGAAGCTTGGGGTCAACGTAGGGGCCTTTCTTGAGGGAGCGAGTCATGAGAGAGGAAACAAAAGAAACAAAGGAGTGAAAGGAAACAAAAAGACTTAGAGAGTCGTGGTCGTGAGAATAAAAGCGATGGCGATGAGCGGGATGATGATCTTGTACATGGGGGTGGGGGAACGTTGATCAGAGGCAGTGTAGCCTATTTGCTTCGCTTCTTCTTGGGTCGGCGCCGAACGATCAAACGATCACTCTTGCGGTTTGGTCGGCGTGTCTTGACACCAAGGGCATGTTTGCCCCACGGAGTCTTGGGATACTTGAGACCGATCGGAGAGTGACCTTCTCCGCCTCCGTGCGGGTGATCGACAGCGTTCATGGACTTACCGAGGACTTCCGGTCGCTTGCCGAGCCAACGATTGCGACCCGCCTTGCCGATGGTGATCAGATGATGATCGGGATTGCTGACCGTCCCGATGGTGGCGTAGCACTCACGGCGCACTTTGCGCATCTCGCCACTTGGGAGTTCGATGAGAGCAAAGTCTCCGTCCAAACCTACGAGGACAGCACTCGTTCCTGCGGAACGGACGATCTGACCTCCGCGGCCAATCTGGATCTCGACATTGTAGATGCGGTACCCAACAGGAACGTGCTCCAGTTTCATACGGTTTCCCGGTTTGATTTTCGTACGCTCTCCACAGACGATCTCATCTCCCTCCTTCAGACCTTCGGGAGCAAGAACGTAGCGCTTCTCGCCATCCGCATACTGTACGAGAGCGATGTAGGCCGAGCGGTTTGGATCGTACTCGATCGCAGCGATCCGACCCACGATGCCGTGCTTATCGATCTGTTTGAAATCGATCATGCGGAGGAGCCGCTTGTGTCCTCCGCCGCGGTGACGCACCGTGACACGACCGAGGTTGTTACGTCCCGAGATGCGCTGCTTGCCCATCGTCAGTCTCTTCTCGGGGCGCTTCTTCGTCAGTCCTGAGAAGTCCGCGATGGACATCTGGCGTCTGGCATTGCTCGTTGGTTTCTGCTGGATGACAGGCATTTATGCGGAGAGGAAATTGCTGAGATCAAGGGATTTGCTCTTCTTGCTGAGACGCACGATCATACGCTTCTGACGATGGCGCTTCTCCATGACCGTACCCTGACCGACGATGCGGGTCTTTGGGACGGTGCGCAGAACGCGAATGGATGCGACATCGACATCGTAGTACTTGCGCAGCGCATTCTTGACATCGATCTTCGTCGCCTCCGGCTTCACACGAATCGTGTACGTCCCTTCCGTCTTGAGTCGCTCAGCCTTCTCCGTAACGACGGGGCCGATGATGATGGAACTGAGATGCATTATTTGGAAGTAGAGGAAGAATCACCCGTCTTCGCTTCTGAGCTACGAACGGGCAAGGCTTTCTTCTTGGCAGATTTCTTCGGAGCCGCCTTTGTTGCAGCCTCCTTCTTTGCCTTGGGGGCCTTCGTCGCCTTCTTCGGAGCGGCCGCCTGCGCATCATCCTCTTTCTTGATCTTCTCGGCCTTCTTCTCAATGCGTGTGTCCTCCTTACAGAACGTGTTCTCAGCCACCTGCACCGCATCGGACAGGAAGACGATGTTCGTCGCTCCGAGGACGTCCTCTGGATTTAAGTACTTGGCACTGAGCGTCTTGACGCGAGGAACGTTTCTCGCGCTCAGCTCGAGTCCTCTCATGGGAGATCCTAAGACGAAGAGAATCCGACGACCGATCGTCACGGGGAGCTTCTGTAAGAGCGTCATGAACGTCTTCGTCTTGACCTCATCGACGTATCCTTCGAGACCAATGATGGCCCCCTCACTCGCCTTGAGCGAGAGGCAAGAGAACAGTGCGGCTCGTCGCATCTTGCGCGGCATATCCTTGACAAAATTCGCTTCATTCCTCGGTCCAAAGGACTTGCCACCTCCACGGAGGAGTGGACTCCTCAGAGCTCCGCGGCGAGCCCTGCCTGTACCCTTTTGTTGGAACGCCTTCTTCGTTGTCCCAACGATCTCTCCCCGATGCTTCACGTGAGCGATAGGATGACGACGATTGCTCTGCTGACGAACGAGTGCGAGGTGCATGAGACCCTCGTTGATCTTCGCCTCGAACATGGCTGCGGGGAGTTCGAGAGAGCCCTTCTTCGTGCCAGAGGATGTAAAGAGGTCAACTTTCATTGAGGAATCAAAGGAAACAAAAGATTCAAAGGAATACTTAGGAGACACCAGACTTGGGAGCGGGCTTTCTGTCCGCGTCGGATTCGAGGGTCAGGGTCACAAACGAACCATTGGGGCCAGGCACCGGACCCTTCACACCGATCACCTTGCGGCCTTCGTCACAGACGAGGACTTTTCGGTGCTTGATCGTGATGGTCTCCAGTCCCATGTGTCCAGGCATTTTCTTTCCGGCGTGGATACGTCCTGGCCACGTTCTCATGCCAACGGAACCCGGCTCGCGGATGAAGTGCGAACCGTGCGAAGCGGGCCCTCCAGAGAAATGATGGCGCTTCATGACACCCTGAAAACCTTTTCCCTTGCTGGTGCCCGTGATCGTCACAAGACTCTCGACGGGGAGGGTCGCAACACCGATCTTCTTGTCTTTGGCATAGTCTGAGAGTGAATCGACGGTGAACTCTTTCTCGGCCCTGTAGCGCCTTACTTCATTGCCCTTTCTCGTCTTCACCGTACGCTGACCGACACCGAGGACGACGGCCTCATAGCCGTCCTTCTCCTTGGACTTCGTGCGAATGACATTGTTCTCCTCGACCAAAAGGTACGTCACAGGAACAGCCTGTCCGTCGGGAAGGAACACGCGAGACATGCCGATTTTCTTAGCGAGAAGTCCGATCATAGTTTCTACTTGGAGGTTCCCTGCCTACCGGCAGGCAGGCATCGCATCCGCTTGTCTTGGAAAGAGGCGGATCGGAACGTAAGTTCTAAAAAGCTGAAACATTTTAGAGAGAGCTTGCTAAGAGGTCAAGGAAGATTTGTAAGATTTTTTCTGGGTCGTCCTGATCCAGAACACTTCTCTTTAAAAAAGAAGAACTTTCTCCCTCTTTATCTAAGCCAGAAAGCACCTATCCTCTAGGCCATTTTTCTGCTATACTAACTAGAAATTCTGACATTCACATCCTTCCCCAGTTCTCTATGGACAAAGACATCGAAAAAGCTGCGAAAACAAGCCCCGAAGAAGTTGCGAAGTACATACGAGGACCCGAGGGAAGCGAGCGAAGTGAGCGGGTCAACCGCGCCCACAGTGCCATCGATGCACTCAAAGCAGGTATTACAGGTATCGATGATGAACAGAAGAAGCCGATCATTCAGGCGATCCTCGGGGAACTGGACAGCATGAGACAAGGGATTCCAGGTGCGGATGCCCCTTCGAAAGAAGTGAAGGAGCAACTGAGTTCGGCCAGAAACAAGGCTCTTGCACAGGAACGCGAGCTTGCGACAGTGATCGAATCGGTGACGAATGAGGGACGCGAAGTGATGGGCAATTTCAAGCAGATGGACGCCAATGCCGTGAAAACGGCCGCTCTCTACGTGGGCGTTCCTCTTGCGATCGGGGCTGCGGTGAAGTGGCTCTTTGGAAAAGGTGATAAAGATCACAAGCCAGGTGTGATTCGCAGATTCTTCAGTTGGATCGCAGGGGCTGGAGCTACTCTTGCAATCTTCCTGGGCCTGCGAAAGGCAGCAAATGTGATGGCTGATGGAAAACAGCAGATTGAGGATCTGAAAAACTTACCAGGGAAGGTTCTTGATGATGCGAAAGGGTTACCGAGAAAACTTGGGAGGTCAGCCATTGACACGGTGAATGGGTGGTACCCATCTTGGGTACCTGAGTGGTTGAAACTCCCCGGTGGAAATACACCAGGGAAGGATGGAGAAAGTTCAGAAAAAAAGGAAGACCCAAACGAGAACCCTCAGAGCAAGCTGGAGAGATTGGTGAAGGAGAAAAAGTATGTGGAGGCATTCGTTCACGCGGTCAGTAATGGAGGTGGACTAAGTATGGAGGATGGTAAAGCCTTCTTGCATATCGAAAACGGAACTCCTGTCGAAGTGACTCCGGAAGGGGTGAGTCAGATTCGGGCGTACGTCGAATCGAAAGAAGGGGGCTACGTCATGCTCTATTTTGAATCGGGAGCCGGGTACCTCGTTCTTCGCTCCGTTGCGAATAAAATTCTCTATGGCAAGAAACTCATGCCTTCGACGAAGTGGGGGAAACTAAAATCAGTTGGGAAAGTTCTCTTCGGACCTCTGACCGCAGTAAAAGACGCCGCAAAATATACGTCCACATTCGTCTTCAGTCCCCGCGGGGGGGAACAGCTGAAAGCATCATTTGTAACGCAATCCTTGCCCGCAAGAAAACTTCGTGCATTTACAAACTGGAGACGTCAGAAATGGTTACAGAGCGACATCAAGACCGAAGCAGGGCTGACGGAAACAATTCTGCGACGGCAGATGATGAAGGACGTTGTTGAAGTGCTCGAACTCGGAATAGGAGAAACGGAAGACGGGACTCCGGTGAAAGGCGGTGATCTTGATCTCGCAAAAAAGGAATTGGATACACTCACCAGTCGGGTAAAGGCGGGCCTGACTGTCATGGATGGCAAGTTAAAAAGCGGTGAGGGCTTGGAGGACACACACCTCGAGAAAATTGTTCGAGCAAAAGATACTGAGACGGTCTTTGAACAAAATCTGAAAGAATATGCAGATACTGTGCAGGCGAAGAGACCTGAGCTGCCCGAAATTAAGAGTGAAACTGATGAACAATCGGATCTGAAAGCAGAGCTGTCCGAGAGGGAAGCCGAACGTGCGCAGCTGGAGACAGAGGTACAGGAAGCGTCCGCAAAGGCCAAAGAAATGAGTGACCAGCTTGCTGACGCGAAGGCCAAACAAGCAGCACTTGAGCAAAAGGTCGAAGGCCAACGCCAAGCAGAACAGCAACTGAAGGGCGATGTGGACTATCTGAGAACGCAACTGGAGTACTCACGGTCAAGCCCGACACCGTCCAACGACGAAACGACGAGACTGCAGAAAGAATTGGATCAGAAGAATGACGCACTGAAAGCAATGCAAGAAGAACATGCCAAGCAGCAAGCAACATTGAAGGCGGACGTCGCAGGGCTCGTATCGGAAAAAGCTCAGTTAGAACAACGGTTGCAAGAGGCAACCAAGCAGCAGACTGAAGCAAACCAAAAACTTGCAGCAGCGAATAGCGAGAATGCTGAACTGAAAGACAGGCTGCAACAGACGGAACAGCAGGCAGAGTCTGACCAAGCTCGTAGATCCTCTCCTGGAGACGAAAAAGGAGATGCGGGTGCCACTAGAAACGTAGAGAAGAATCCGAAAGGACCGCCGCCAAGAGGACAGGATGCAGAGGCTGCAAATAGACTAGGAGGCAAGGCCAGACTGCGACTGGATAACCCACCGCCTCGAAAGCCGATCGTCACGAATCCCAATCTCACAGGCTCCGTTCGACTGGATGAGGGCCTAGGCAAAGTCGATCTGCGTAAAGGAAATTCCGGCGGCAAGGATATTGACGGCAAGCCAGATATCCGATTCAGAAAATAACCGGATTCCACTGACCCATGCCCAGAGAAGAATCATTCGACGGCGGAAAGAAGGGAACGCTAGAGTCCAACGAAAACAAGCAGGAACGCGAACATGCCATCGGCGACACTTCGGAAGAACTCCAGACTCTGGCGGAAGAAGTTCTGGCCGAGCCGCCGTTTCCCCCACCCAAGAATTCCCCGAAAGAACTGACCGGGAGGTACGAACAACTTGTGAAGCAACACGAGAACATTCTCTCCTCAAACAAGATCGAACAGGCTGATATCACACTCTTCGTGAAGGATCTGGCCGCCTATAACGAGCACTGCCGTCTTCCGTTCATCGACAGTCTGCGGGAAAGACTGAACCTCACGGCGATCTCGCCAAAGGAATTCGAAGGCCTACTCACGGACCTTCGTGCTCCCGTAGGAAAAGAACACATCCAGCCAGGACTCTTCAACGAAAAACAAGTTGCGTATCTTTCTCTGCAACAAGTCGAACTGAGAGGGGCGCAAAACCTGCTCCTACAGAACATCGACAATGCACTCGACAATCTCCGGCACGGCTACCCGCTCACCTCGGACGAGACTGCCGGTGTCCGCGCGGTGCTCATCGATTTTCTGAAGCGCCGCTGGCGTCTGCAAGCCGAAATCAAACGTAAGAAACCAGAATCCGCTCCGTGGATGATCTTCACCGGCGTTGCATTTCAGGAAATTCTCGAAGAGGCCGGTGAGAACAGTCTGAATTTCGGCGAGCAATCTGTCTTCAAAAAGTGGATTCCGAAACTAGAGCAACTGGACACGGCACTGATGACAAGAATGAACATGGGCGCCGAGCAAGCAGGAAAAATCTTGGCACAACGTGGCATCCCTCCGCCGAAGGTAGCGGACGTTCTCCGCTCCATTTCGAAGATGCCGTTCGGCAAAGAATTCTGGGAGAAGCTTCTGACCATCGAAAGTCCCGTCACAATCATGCTCTTCGCGTTCTATCTCCACAGCGCCACCGACAAAGTGAAAGCTGCTCTACAGTTCGCATCCTTCCTCTCTATGAGTGCCGGCACCTCCGAACTACTTGGTATTGCTCAGAAAATCATTGCGAAGAGTCAGTATGCGATGCGCGCCACACCGCTCATGCGATCCCGCCTCACACGCGGATCGATGCGAACGCTCCGTTTTGCACCGAAGAATCCCGCAGTGCAGTTCGCTGTCATGCTCGGAGTGATGTTCGGCATCAACGAAATTCTCGATACGTACGTCATCTCCCCCAGCGTGGAAGCGATCCCCGATGGAGACTTCAAACACGGTCTCGGTGGTGCCATCTCCACACTCTCCGGTGATGCGATCCTCGGTCACGCCGATTGGGCACTGCAGGAAACAGGACTACTCGACGTCGACCCCGAGGACGAGGAAGCCTATCTATCACAGGAATATCTGACGGACACGACATGGAATCCGTTGAACGGTCTCGATCATCGTTTCGTCCATACGATTCGCGAATGGAATGACAAGCTCCAGAGTCAGATCGATGCGGAATCCAAAAAAAATCCGCTGCGGGCGAAGATGTGGGAAGCCCACAAGATCGACGATCCTCAGGCATGGGCGAAAGAGAAGGCCGCCACGGAACTCTTCCCCCTCGCACAGTACGCCAAGACGAAAGAGAGAGAATTCCTTGCAGCTCTCAACGAGAAGAAAGATTGTCCAGAAGACAGCAAGACTCTGCGCCTGCTCTCCTTCGCCACCGCGGACAGCGATGAATGGAACAAAGATCTAGGAGCGACGCAGTATGGTACAGGCCGCAATGACCGTGCGATCGACTACGTGGTCGACAATCAGAAGTTGCCCGAAGGAAAACTACTTGCCTATGTCAAATCCCTTTCCGACAAGGATCCAGTGAAGGATCTCTGGAAAGAGTACGTTGCAATCAGTAAACAGATCGCGAAGAAAGTCGCACTCTATCGTTCTCTCGACATTGGGTACTCGCGTGAACAGTGGCTCGGGGACATGGAACATCTTCCGGATTTCACGAAAGATGGATTCGTGGAAGCCATCGTCCACACGATGAAACGTGAACGAGCGTATGAATTCAAGGGCACAACGCAGGATGAAGCGATCACCCACGGTCGCCGTGTTGGCGCATCCGTGAAGGTGGAGAAAGACACTGTCTCTATCGCATCGATACCGAGCGATGCGATGCAACGATTGACGAGTGGCCTCCAGGCAACCGGAAGCAACATCAAAAAAGATACGTTCAATCTGCGAAAGATCATCACGGGCGAACAGCAGGGCGCAGTTCGTTCCGAGATACGGGACGCGACCAGTGGAGCATACGCGTTCGGCGACAAACGGCTCAACGGACGCAGTTCACTCTCGAACATTCTCGCTACAGCCGGCTCTCTGCTCCCCCCTGAGCAACAGAACGACGTGCAAGCGGAAGCCCGCAAACTTGCGGCAGGAACTGACATCGCCTCCATGGATGACATTCGTGCCGCCCACATGAAGATTATGAATGCAATTGGCGAATACAGCGACAGCATCGTCAGGGTCGAGCCAGCGGGAAAAACCATCCGCGAGGCGATGCACATCGCCGCAAATGTGCCCGTGTTTTTCGGTCAGTCTTCCGCGTCACTTTCAGCGTCACCTGCAATGAAACCCCTACAGAAGGCATTCGGCGATACCTACGTCCGCAACAATGATCCAAATCCGCCACGAAGCACTCCTCGTCTCGAGCCGAGTGATGTCGTCCTCTTCCAGGACATCACACCACCCCAGGGTTCACGCGTACTCTCGATGAATGTCGTCCACTGTGGCAGCGAAAGTACGAAGGATTGGACGGTTTCCATCCATCGTGCAACGTATGAACTCACCCGCAACGGTGAACGATCTGACCGTACAGACACCCAGAACATCTCATTTCAAGAGTGGGCCTCACGTCAGCAATCACTCAAAGATCGCGCTTCTCCGCTCTCGAAAGAATTCATCAGACAGCAGGAGCAGGCTGTCATTCGCTCTACAAAACTCAAGATTGATCTCGCGAAGGCACAGGATCAGAAGAGGGCGGCAGAGCGCCAGAGTGCCGCCTTCATTCGCACGGACGAAAAAGAATACACGATGAACTACGAGGGACGCATCATCACTTACCATCCACCCTTGAAATCAGTGAGTGCAGTCGAGAAACGTACGGGAACACTGCGGTACGAACCCAGCGATCCACTTGCCTTCGAGGTGCAGGGAAGAGACGGAAAGAAAGCAGAGACCGTGATCATCAAGGACCTACGATTCGCCCAGAATACAGCTCTCAGTACTGATGCAAAGCGGATGAGACTCGATGTACTGACGACGCCAACGGAGGGCGATGACCGAGCATCTCTCTCACGTATTCTTTCTCTCGTCGCACACGAAACCTATCGACCAAACAGGCTGATGGGTATCGCGTACGCACCGAAATTCTACCGAGAAGAACTTCTCACTGCACTGCTGCCGCTCTATAGCGCATCCCCGAAGAAGAAAGTGTTCCTCTCTCTTCTCGTGGAACTTCTAGCGAAGGAAAATGTCATCAATGCTGAGAGTAACCGACGCCTGCTCGAGCAACTTTCCAAAAAGCCATAACTCGCTATGCTAGCCGCATGGACCCCATCCGCTTCGCAAAAGCGCAGAAACTCCGCGAGCTGAAAAGAACCCCGTACGCTGCGAAGTTCGAGCGCACGCACACGCTGAAGGCGGGACAGGAAGCGAAGGACGGAACGAAGGTGATGGTCGCCGGACGGGTCATGCTCTTTCGTGAGATGGGGAAGATCACGTTTGCCACACTACAAGATCACACGGGTCGCTTACAGATCGCCTTCCGTGAAGAAAAAGTTGGAAGCGACGAATACAAGCTGCTGTGCAAGATGATCGACCTCGGCGACATCATCGGGGTGGCCGGAGAGCGCTTTACGACGCAGAAAGGTGAACCGACCATTCTTGTCACAGGGTGGCACATGCTCACCAAGGCACTGAGGCAACCACCAGAGAAATGGCATGGCATTGCTGACCGCGAGACGGCCTATCGGCAGAGGTACTTGGATACCATGAGCAACCGCGATTCTTTCGAGCGCTTTCTGTTCAGATCCAACTTCATCAAAGCTTTGAGAGAGTTCTACTGGGACAACGGGTTCATCGAAGTGGATCTTCCCGTCCTCGTGAACTCGCCGTCGGGCGCGCTCGCAACACCCTTCAGTACACATCACAATGCCCTCGACCTCGATGTCTATCTCCGGATCGCCCTCGAGACCCATCAGAAAGAGTGCTTGATTGGAGGCTTCGATAAGACCTTCAGCCTCGGCTGCGTGTTCCGCAATGAAGGCATGGACCCATCGCACTTGCAGGAATTTACGATGTGTGAGCACTATGCCAGCTACTGGGACTACGAAGAGAACATGCGTTTCACGGAGAAGATGCTGAGTTCGCTGCTCATGAAGATACTTGGAACAACAAAAGTGAAGATTCCTGATCGGTCTGGAGCCCTGATTGAAGCCAATTTCTCTGGTGTCTGGCCAAGACTGAGCATGAGAGAGGTCATCCTCAAGGACTCTGGCATCGACTATGATCTCTGCAAGACTGCCGATGAGCTTCGAGCCCTGATCAAAGCCAAGAAGATCCAACTCGACCTCGATATTTCCGTCCTTGGCCGTGGCAACCTGATCGACCAGTTGTACAAGAAAGTCAGTCGCCCCAAGATCGTCTCTCCCACCTTCATCATTCGTCATCCGATCGATCTGTCCCCTCTCGCACGTCGCAATGACGAGAATCCCGAAATTACAGATAGATTCCAACTGGTCGTTGGAGGATGGGAAATCGTGAATGCCTACAGCGAACTGATCGATCCTGTCGATCAGGCACAACGCTTCGGAGCCCAAGCTGAAGCCAAAGAAGGAGGTGACAGTGATGCACACGGCAAGGATGACGAGTTCGTCGAAGCCCTCGAATACGGCTGCCCGCCTTGCTCCGGCTGGGGTATGGGGATTGATAGAATCGTAGCGCTCCTCACGGCTCAGGAGAACCTGAGGGATGTTGTGCTGTTCCCACTGATGAAACCACGTAAAGACGCCGAGCGTCTTGATGTGTCACGTGGCAAGCAGAGCGAGCTTTACGTGATGTCTGAGGGCGTCCACGTGGCGCAGCCCGAAAAATCTTTATCGGCTCCTACTGCAAGCCATCTCCTCCAGCACGCCGACTACGGCCACCTCCTTCCCGCCGCCCATGGCCTCATCGAGACACACTCGAACCAGACGAAAGCTCACCTCATCGCAACCGGTGCTGCGATGGAGGCGCTTGCAAAGAAGTTTGGAGGGGACCCAGCGACATGGAAAGTGGCAGGAATGTTGCACGACTTGGATTGGGATTCTCTACAGAAGGATGCCGAAAAACACTGTGGTAACACATTGCAACAACTCCTTGCAACGATCAAAGCGCCGGAAGAATTGCTCGCGGATATCCGAGCGCACTATGCAGACAAATATGGCGAGGACTATCCCCTGAACACGATGCTGCGAAAATGTTTGTACTGCGTCGATGAGCTCACCGGCTTCATCATCGCCGTCACGAAAGTCCGTCCAAGTAAGAAGATCGCGGAGGTAGAAGTGAAGAGTGTCACGAAGAAACTGAAGGACAAAACCTTCGCCGCGCAAGTGAGTCGAGAGCAGATCGGCAAGTGTGAAGAGCTGCTTGGCATGCCTCTCGAGGAAATGATCTCCGTGACCCTTGAAGCAATGAAGGGGGTGGCCAACGAACTTGGATTATAGAAGAAACCGCACGTAGAAAACGTGCTCCCAATCATACAAAAGAAGTTTAGAAAAATGGGAGCGGGTTGCTACCCGCGTATCACATCAAGCCAGTTCATACTCCTTCCCCCTCTCAGGCATCACAATATCGATCTCCCGTGCTGCAGCAGTACGCTCGGCGAGGGCGAACATGGCTTTCTCTTCTCCGTGCACGAGGAAGAGCTGCTTCACATTCGGCACAGCTGCGATGAAGGCATCGAGGTCGTTCTTGTCGGCATGTCCCGAGTACGCGTTGATGTACTGGATCTCTGCTTTCTTGCGGATGACTTCGTCGAAGATCTTCACTTCGAGAACATCTGGATCAAGAAGCTTTCGACCCAATGTTCCTTCCGCCATGTACCCAACCGCGAGCACGGTGTTTCTGGCATCCTCGAGCTCGTTTTTCAGGTGATGACGAATGCGGCCGGCCTCGCACATGCCCGAGCCCGCCATGAGAATGATCGGCCCCGGCTTCCCATTCAGAGCTTTGCTCTCCTCCATACTCTCGGTGTACTTCACGAGGGAGAACTGGAACGGGTTATGCGCACGCTTCAAAAACCGCTCATACATGTCCTCGTCGTAGCACTCCGGATGATGCTTGAAGATATCGGTTACTTTGGATGCGAGCGGGGAGTCGATGATGATCGGAATCGCAGGAATTTCTTTCGCATCCCAGAGAATATGCAGGTCGTAGACGATCTCTTGCGTACGCTCGAGCGAGAACGCAGGAATCAGGAGCTTCCCTCCCCGTGCTGCGGTTTTGATAATGACTTCCTTGAGCTTGTCGCGTGCAGTCAAAACATCGTCATGTGCACGATCGCCGTACGTGCTCTCGCAGATGAGGACATCGACCTGCGGCATCGCTTCTGGGTCTCTGATGATCGGAAGGGTATTGCGGCCGATGTCCCCCGAGAAGCCGATGCGAGTGGTCTTCCCTCCGCCGGCATCAATCTCCAGAAGCATCATCGCCGATCCGAGAATATGGCCGGCCTCGAAGAACTGACAGGTGATGCCCGGAAGAACCTGAAAACGGTCGTGATACTCTTTCTCGACGAAGAGCTCCATGCACTCCTCAGCGTCTTTCTGCGTATAGAGTGGTCCTGCCGACGGCATCATGGACTTCGATAGATGTTTCTTATGGAATTCTTCGTCTTTCTCCTGAATGTAAGCACTATCTCGAAGCATCACCGTCGAGAGATCCTTGGTCGCAGGGGTTGCATAGATCGGCCCTGTGAAACCCAATTTATACAGAAGTGGAATGCGCGCGGCATGATCCGCATGTGCATGACTCAAGACGAGGGCATCGATGTCATTCTTCGAATCAAAACTGAACGTCGCATTCTTCTGAACGGATTCCTGCCGCTTTCCCTGAAACATGCCGCAGTCCAGAAGGATGTGTTTGTCTCCGACTTGAATCTCGTGACATGTGCCCGTCACTTCGCGAGCGGCACCGTGGGAGATGAGCTTGATAGACATGTTCCGTTCATTATAGCCCAACTGACCGCAATAATCCAGTTTTTTCGGCTTCAGTAAGCGCTCGGATCTTCCCTGCCTGCAGACGATTATCCGTGAGGGTCATGATGCGCATGCGCTGGAGCCCGACCACGGTGAAGCCCACATGCTGACACATACGGCGAATCTGCCTGTTCTTGCCTTCTGTGAGCGTGATTCGAAGAATGTTTGGAGCAACCTTGCTGCACTTCAATGGCTTCGTCCTATGCCCATCCATCTCGAAGCCTTCTTCGATTTTTTTGCAGGCAAGCGGGATGATCGGTCTATCGAGCGTCACCTCATACTCTTTCTCATGCGAAAACGACGGATGCGTGAGTCGATAGGCAAGCACGCCGTCATTGGTGAACAGCAGCAGCCCCCACGAGTCCTTGTCCAGCCTGCCGATGGGAAAGATCTTCCCCCGGAGTGCGGGAGGCAGAATATCGCGAACAGAAGGGCTCTCCTGCGTCGCCTTCTCCACGTTGGTCGTCTCTACCCCTACCGGCTTATTCATCACGTAGTAGAGCATTTCTAGGCGGTCTTTGAGGATCTTGCCGTCGACTTCGATCTTATCCGTCTCCGGATCGGCCTTCTGTCCGAGAATCGCCTTGATGCCATTCACTTTCACCAAACCCGCCGTGATGTACTCCTCGGCCTTTCTGCGTGAAGCAATCCCCTGCGCAGACAGTATTTTCTGGAGCCTCTCGAGCATGAACGCAGTCTAGCGTAGCCTAGGCTAATACCATCCATGCTGAGCCTCAGTAATCTTCGGTTCCAAGACTGCTCTGATCCCTCGCGTACGCTCTTGCTGAAAACGAAGAAAACTGCCGAGGATTGATTGAGGAAGTGGATGAGCTTTCTCCGGCTCCTGCCTTTCTACAGAAGTGAGAGGTGATGGTTGTGGCTGCTGAAGAGGTATCTCGGCCATAGAAGAAGTGGGGGAACCCTGTATCAACGCTGACTTGAATATGATTTTGATCCTCTGTGCCCACCACATGCATCTGCATGTGCCTCATCGTTGTTCTGCCCCTGAATGATCCCAAAGATAGATCTCAGATCGGCCAATGTTTGGTCTCTCGTAACATTCGTTTCTGCAAGAATTGCTTGAGCTCGAACTAAAAATTTTTGCTGGAAGAAAAAACTTAGTTCTCTGACACGACAGGCTGTTGCTTCATCTGTTTTATAGAGACTCCGCATGGTGTCTCGCTGTTCTGGACTCAGATCTTCTCGTTGCACGTTCATGGAAAATGGAAAGGAAATTTTGCGTATTCTAAAGAAGAAAAGACTCTTGTCAATCACTTCTCACTGCTGCAACGTTCTCTGCTCTTGCACAGAACAAAATGAGGGACGTAGCATGAGTCTCATGAAGCACACCTCCCTCATCCTCATCTTCGTCGCCGCCATCATCGCCATCACTGCCGTTCTTACGATCAGTCGCTCGAGCCTGAGGGGAGAGCTCACAATGCCTGCCCCTTCTGCTACGTTCCCAACTACTACTCCAACGACAACAGCTCCAACGACAGCAACGACACCTATTGTCGGTGGAACCGTGCCCGATGGGACGATTTATGCAAAAGGCCACGACGCTGGCTGCACAGGGACGATGAATGCCAGCCAATTAACTTGTTCAAAAACCTCAGGGAGTACTTGTAATGAATGTGTACGTAACGCAACGAATTCGAGATGCTTGTGTAAGTGAGAAAGTGGAGTTTTTTGCTTGCGCTCCTAGTCAAGATGAAATATCGATGGATTCGTGTTCCGTTTGCTTTTGAAAGAACAACGAAGAAGCAGGTCTTGTGCACCCTGCTTTTGGAACTCACCTCTTAGGGGAGAAGAGGCATATGAGAAAACAACCGTAGGTTTGTCTCTCATGAATCAACACTGTGTCTTGGCGCCGATCTACTCTTGGTACGGCGTTCGCGAACGCCGTACCTTGCATGACGCATGCCACACCCTTCGAAAACTCAGGGCAAGCTTCCATCGATACGCTCGAGCGTCACTATTCTTTGCTTATCACAAACACAAAAACCCCAAGCACTCTTGAGGTTATAGGCATAGTAGAAAATTTTCTGGGCTAGTTTTCACCTTGAAGTAACTCTTCAATGAGTTTTTGCTTTCTGTGCAACTTGAGACCTCTGTGCAAACGAATTTTATCTTTGATGTGTCCGA